>NZ_CP069362.1:0-305530 GCF_029910535.1 Marinitoga aeolica | reverse complement strand
CCTGATAAAAATTATGAATTGCTTGGAGGAAGTAATTATGGTGAAGTTGAGTTAGATGAAGTAGGTAATGTATTACGATGGTCTAATTATCCTGGACACGTTGTTAGGGCTAATGCAACAAATGATTTTAATTCATCATTTCCTGCAGGATCTAGAATTGATCTTGGTAAAAATGGAATTGATTGGCCATTAAGAGCATATGGAGATATCTCTGTTTCAGATAGTAATGGCGCTCCAGTGACATTATTATCTCAAGACGATGATGATGGAAATGGTACTATAGATTCATCTGATAGACCAGATATCTTAATTTATAGGGATGCTACAAATCCAAATAAGGTGACAGTACAGGTTTCTGACAGTGCAGGAACAACTTATACTGGAACAATTACAACAGATGGAACTTTTTATGATTTAAATAGATTATTTGCCCAAGGAGTTACATTGGACGATGGGGCTGGAAATGAAATAACATTAAAAAACTTAATCTTAGATTCCGGTGTTTCTGAATCTGTAGCTTTATTACCAGTTGGTCAGGCAAATGCATTATCAATTGAAACATATCAAGCTGGTTCGGATGACAAGGCAGAATGGGGATTAGATGGCATATATATGACAGATACCAAAGGAGAATTAATCCCAAAATATCAGGATGAGGATAATAGATTACAATTAACAGATGGAACTAATCAAAGAAATGTAAAGTTTTTAGGTGGCATATCATTAAAAGATGGTCAGAATAATGAAGTATTCTATGACCCAAGAGATATATCTTTTAGTGTAGATGCCACAGGTAATGTAACAATAACTTTAAAAGTTAAAGAAAGTGGAACATTAAAAACAGTAACTTTTAGTGATGCGGATGGTGATAGTGCATCAGCTGATACTGTGGAAGAATTTAATTCAAAAATGGAAAGTGGATGGAAATCTGCAGATGGAAAATATACGATTTCAGGTCTTTCTGTTATTGAAGCAAATGCTACAGATACATTTGTATCAACAACAACTAATACCAGTGGTGAAAGTTCTGAAGCTGGAACCGTTCGATATGTTGCAGCAAAAAAGATTATTCAAACTCCTGTCTCAGGAGAATTAAGATTAATTGATACAGAAAATTCACAAAACTATAAGATAGCAAAATATGAAAATCCAAATGTTGTAATATCTACAAAGGTATATGATTCTTTGGGAAATGATTATGATATTAATATAAAATATTCAAAGATTTCTGATAATACCTGGTATTGGAAAGCAGAAACTGTAGATGGACAACCATTATATAAAATAACTGAGGATGGCACAACAACATCTGCTCCTGCTGAAGGAGTTGTAGCTTTTGATGGTAAAGGCCAATATTTAACTTCAAGATGGAGATTGGATTCGGTAGGTTATGTTGATTATGATACATCAGATAGTGATAATGGTTCCATAGGATTTTGGTTTGATCCTGCAAGTACAGGAGAAGCTCCTAATGAAAGAGTAGCTCCATCTTCTGTTGCAGCAGCTGGACCTGTAAAAGTGAATTTAAATATGTATGATTTAACCCAATTTGCAGCACCAAATTCAGTAAATATTGCTGATCAAGACGGAAATGCAAAAGGCGTATTGCAGAATTTTACAATTAATGATCTTGGAGAAGTGTTAGGAATGTTCTCAAATGGGAAATCTGATTTAATTGCTCAGGTAGCCGTAGCAAAATTTACAAATCCTGGTGGACTGGTTGATATGGGGAATTCACTATTTACACAAAGTGAAAATAGTGGATTGGCAAAAATAGGTTCTTTTGGAGAAGAAGGAGCAGGAACATTAGTATCAGGTGCATTAGAAATGTCAAATGTTGATTTGTCGGAAGAATTTACCAAAATGATTACAGCACAAAGAGGTTTTCAAGCATCAGCAAGAGTAATTACGACATCAGATCAAATTCTTACTGAATTAGTAAATCTAAAGAGATAATGGTGATTTAAATGATTAGAGTAACAAATTTAGGAGGTAAAGAATTTTTTATAAATCCAGATATGATTGAGAAAATGGAAGAAAGACCCGATACAACAATTATTTTAAATAATGGACACATATATGTTGTAAAAGAATCTGTTGAAGAAATTATTCAGAGAATAATAGAATTTAAAAGTAAAATATTTTCTCTTGGTTTTAAAAGAGGTGATTAGATGGATATATCAACATTAGCGGGACTTGGCCTTGCAATGGCGGCTATAGTATTAGGGGCAATTTCGGATTTTGGTTCATTAATTGATATGCCTTCGTTTTTTATAACAGTTGTTGGTTCAATTGGAGGTATGCTTATAGCAAATCCGAAAGAAGTATCCTTTAAGTTTTTTCAGGCTATAATAAAAGGAATTAAACAGCCAACAATAGATACAGTGGAAACATTAAAAACATTATATTCATTTGCAGAAAAAGCACGTAGAGAAGGGTTGATATCTTTAGAAGCAGATTTGGAAAATTTAGATAATGAATTTATGAAAGACGGATTAAGAGCAGCAGTAGATGGAACAGATCCCGAAGAAATAAGAAAAATACTTGAAATAAAAATGGAATTATTCGAAGAAGAAGAAGGGAAATGGTCAGGAGTATTGAATACCTGGGGATCATTGGCTCCAGCATTTGGTATGATAGGAACATTAATTGGATTAGTTCTTATGTTAAAAACATTAAATGATCCTACAACGATAGGGCCTAAAATGGCTATAGCTCTTATTACTACATTATATGGAGCTTTGGTTGCAAATATTTTTGCATTGCCAATCGCCGAGAAAATAGGTAGAAGGACAAAAGCACAAGTAAATATGTTGCGAATGATAACAGAAGGAATACTGTCGATTGTATCGGGTGAAAACCCAAGATTAATGGAGGAAAAATTAAAAGCCTTTTTAAGTATTGAGGATAAAAAGAAATATGAATCAGAAAAAGAAGGGTGATTTAAATGGCTAATAAATGTAAAAAAGATGAAGGGCCACCACCACCAGCAGCATGGCTGGCAACATTTAGTGATTTAAATTCATTATTAATGACATTTTTTGTTATGTTATTTTCAATGTCATCTATATCGCCTGGTAAATTCCAGCAGGCAGCTGTAAGTTTTAGAAGTCCATTTAGTGGAACTCCACCCAGCGTATTAACTGGTGGAAGAAGTCTGTCAGAAGAAAGTTTGATTACTTCTAATCCAGGGATAAGAGTTGAACTTTTTAGACTTCAGGATAATCCAAAATATAAAGGGAGAATAACAATTGAGGAAAACGATAAAGGGACTATTATAAAAATGCAAGACATGGCTTTCTTCGAACCAGGTAGTGCTAGATTAACAGCGGATGCAAAAGAATTGTTATATAAATTAGGTATAATTCTTATAGAGCATTCAAACAATGCGATAGAAATATATGGTTTTACTGATGATAGACCTCCGACAGATACATCAGTATACCCTTCGAATTGGCATTTAGGAGCCGCAAGAGCGGCAAGTGTTGCAAGATTTTATGCAGATGAAATGAAACAAAAAAGGACATTAGAAAGATTGGCTGAGGTAAAAGAAGGAAAATTTGATCCTGAGTATTATTATAATTCAGAGCGATTTTATCCTATAGCTGTTGGAGACAAAGAAATAAAAAAAGACATACTAAATTTAAAATCAAATATTGAAGCTCAGAAATTAAAATTAAAAGAAGATTTTGAACAGGGGAAAATAAATATTGCAGATATGAAATTAAAAGAGAAAAATTTAGATGAGAAGTATAAAAAAGATTTGGAAACTCTAAGAAGAAAATATAGAAGAATAGATTTACTTATATTAAGACAGCGTTTGAGATAGCGAGGTGGAATATCAATGGCTGAAGAGGAAATTCAGGAAGAAAAAGAGGAAAAGAAAGGTCCGAATATTATATTGTTATTATTAATAGCTGTAGTGGTTTCCGTTGTATTATCTGTAGGAGGAGCATTTTTTCTAATAAATATTCTTGGTAAAAATATAGTTCAACAAGCTCAACAACAAGCACAACAGCAAGCACAAGGAGTTCAAAAAACTCCTCAGATTGGTTTAGCAGAAGTTATTAGAGAGGGCCATCAAAGGCAATTCATGCTTAAAGGTGGAAATGAAATAGCAATTGTTAACGCTTTACAATTAAAAGTAGGTAGCGATGAATGTAGAGCAGCTATTGCGCAATATAATGTTGAAATATTAGAAGCAATAGGTTTAATATTTATAACTAAAACGCGTGAAGATTTAACAACAGTTGAAGGTAGAGAAATATTAAAAAACCAGATAAAAAACGCGGTTAATGAAATAACAGGTTTTGTTGGCGAAAAAGAAAAATTTGGAGTAATTCAGGTTATAATAGATATAGTAGTAATCACGTCAGCTTATTAAAAGGTGGTGAAAATATGCCTCCAGATAATGAAACTTTATCTCAGGAAGAAATAGATGCGTTATTGCATGCTATGGAGGCTGGTTCATTAGCAGTTTCCAATGTTAATGAAGAAGAAGATATAATGGCTAATGTTCGGGAATATAATTTCCGAAGGCCTATGAAGTTCTCTAAAGAACAATTGAGAACTTTACAACTTATACATGAAAATTACGCTCGAGACGTTTCTACATATTTATCTTCGCGTGCTAGATCATATGTAAATGTAACTTTTGCAAGTGTTGATCAGATAACTTTTAGTGAATTTCAACAATCTTTGACAAGTCCGACTTTTATATCTGTATTTTCCACAGATATATTACCTGGTAGTGCCGTATTTCAGATGGGATTGGATATAGGATATGTTTTGGTCGATAAATTATTGGGAGGACCTGGAATTCCACTTGAAACATTAAGAACACCTACAGAATTGGAACTTGCTATTTTAAGAAAAGAAGGTTTATCCCTGATTAAGGCGTTAAGCAAAGCCTGGGCTACAATTGTTCCGTTTGATACTATATTAGAGAAAACAGAATTTAATCCACAATTTGTTCAGATAGCAGCACCGAATGAAATGACAGTATTAATTACATTGTCTATTAATTTCAAAGATATACAGGGATTTATAAATGTTTGTTGGCCATCTTCTTTATTAGAGCCGATTAATGAAAAACTAACAACAAGATTATGGTCTCCAGATAGAAAAACAACACAAAAACAGATTGAAAAATTGAAAAATTCAGTACTAATGACAAAAGCTGAAGTAAAAGCAATTTTAGGAGAAACAACTATACAATTAAGTGATTTTCTTAATATTGATATTGGTGATGTGATTAGATTGAATTCATTTAACGATGAACCTATTAGTGTAACAGTTCAAGATGCTCCGATTTTTAAGGGAACTCCAGGAATTTATAAAGGACATTATGCAATAAACATTGAGAAAGAAGATCCGGAATTACTTGAAAAAGTTTTAGTTGAAAGATATTTAAAAAGTCTTCAATAGTAACTAGTGTAATAGGATTAGTATGCTCTAATCCGTAGTGGAGGTGTATTACATGTCAGATGAATTTTTATCTCAGGAAGAATTAGATGCATTATTGCAAGGTTTAAATCAAGACGAAACATCACAGAAAAAAGCTGAGCCATCTTCTTCACAAAATAGTTCTTCGCAGAAGAATGTAGACTCAATAATATTAGATCTGGTAGGAGAAGTTGGAAATATAGCTATGGGTGCTGGTGCAACTACATTATCAACATTATTAAAAAGAAAGGTTGATATTTCCAGTCCAACACCTATTACATTATTAAAATCAGAAATCAAAAATCAATTTTCTGGAAAATATTTAATAATATCGATTAATTATAAAGATGGATTAAAAGGAACAAACTTTTTCCTTTTTCCTGCAAATATATCTTCTGTAATAGCTGATCTTATGATGGGTGGAACAGGGGAAAATGTTCCAGAAACATTCGATGAAATATCAATAAGTGCATTGGCTGAAGCTATTAATCAAATGATGGGAGCTGCGGCAACCTCTTTATCAGAATTTTTAAATGCTAAAGTTGATATTACACCTCCACAGGTAGAAGTACTTGATTTTAATGATCCTAGTGTGTCTTTTCCACCTGAGTTAGAAGGGGCAGCTGAGACAATAATAGGAATAAAATTTAAATTGAAAATTCAGGGTTTAGAAGAAGGAGAAATGTGGCAATTTGTTCCTATTGATATAGCTAATGATATAAAAGATAAAGTATTAGCAGCGCAAAATGTTGATATCCAGCAAAAACCATCGCAAGCTCAACCACAACCACAACCACAACAACAACAACCTGCTCAACAAATGCCAATGCAGCAACCGATGGGGTATCCGCAACAAATGCCAATGCAGCAACCGATGGGGTATCCGCAACAAATGCCAATGCAGCAACCGATGGGGTATCCGCAACAAATGCCAATGCAGCAACCGATGGGGTATCCGCAACAAATGCCAATGCAGCAACCGATGGGGTATCCGCAACAAATGCCAGTACAACAACCGATGGGGTATATTCCCCCGGAGCAACAGGTGAATGTACAACCCAAAACTTTTGGAAATATATCTGGTCAACCAATGGAACCTACTGAAAACGTAGACCTTGAAAAATTACAACTTTTATTTGATGTTCCTTTAAATGTATCAGTTGAATTAGGTAGAAGAAAATATTCATTAAGGGATATATTGAATTTTCATCAGGGATCAATGATTCAATTGGATAAATTAGCTGGTGAACCTGTTGATATTTATGTAAATGGTAGATTAATAGCGCGTGGAGAAGTAGTAGTTATAGATGAAAACTTTGGAGTTAGAATAACAGAAATAGTTTCTTTGGAAGAAAGGTTGAGAGCATTAAAATGATAAAGAAAAAAATAAGTATAATAATAATATTTTTATTATTAGCAAATATAATATTTTCTAATGATTTAAATAATTTATTTTCAAGATATTCAAAACTTGGAGAGTTTAAAATTGAATTAAATATAAAATTTGAGGTGGATGCAACTCCCACCTCTGTTTTAATGGATATGTATGTAGATAATTTTAAATACTTTTATTTTAGAATAAATGAACCTAAAATTTTATCCGGTATAGATTACTACTATGATTTGCATAACGATGAATTTTTTACAGATTTTAAAGAAGAGGTTGATAAATACAATGGTATAAAAAATAATCTGGAAATATTTAGAAATTTCATAAGAATATTATCTGTAACGTATTCTTCGGATAAATTTTTTGTGAAAGAAATGAAAAGCAAAGAGCGTAAAATATTTTATTTTTATCCCAAATCGAAAAATGCTTTAAAATTTCTAAGGGTTGATTATACTCAAATGAAAATATATTTAAAAGAAGAAAAGAATAATTATTTTTTAGATGAAATCGAATTTTATAATTCAAATAATAAGAAAAGAGTTAAAGTAAAAATTAATGTTATTCCTTATAATACGAATTTTATAAAAAAGAAATTATTAGAAATTCAAAAGTAACTCTGGATATTTATATTTATTGAATTTTTTTAGCAGAGATTCTTTACCTTCTTTTTTAAATGTTTTTAGATAATTTATCTGATTATTGATTAATTGAATGTTGCCGGGTTTTCCATGACCTGGTATTATTATTTTTATATTTTGTTTTTTTAATTCTTCCAGTATTTTTATCCAATTATCGATATTTGCCTGATTTAATTCAGAATGAACACCTGAAACAATAAGATCTCCTGCTACTAAAATATTTTCTGGATATATTTTATAAATTGTAGAATCTTCTGTATGACCTCCTAATGATATACCACTAATAACAGTTTTTGAAGATGTATTTAAATTATCATTTCTAAAAACATTAAACTTACATCTGGATAATTTTTTTTGAATGTCTGAAAATTCATATTCTGACTCTTTAGATATTTTTTTTAAAAGATTATCATTATAATCGAATAATTTTATAAGAGTTTTTTCTGATAAAATTATTTCGAGATTTCCCTGAAAAATAGCTCCAAATGAATGGTCTGGATGATGGTGTGTTAAAAAAACTTTTTTTACAGGTTTTTTTGTCCTTAATTGAACTAAGTCTATAATCTTATTAAGTTTTTCTGGATATAATGAAGAATCAATTAAAATTACTTCTTCACTTAATTCCACTGCTGTAATATTACTTGCAAAATTTTCAAACCAGAATACCAAAACTTTATTATCAATTACTTCTAGCATTGAATTATTCCTCCTTAAAGTTATTTCATTTAATAATTCTTTATATATTGATTTTTTTCCTTAAAAGTGTTAAAATAGTTTGTAATACAAACGAAAATGGGGGGTGCTAACTATTATTAAAGAATTTTTTAAAAAAAATTGGTGGAGATATTTAATAGGTATAATTTTTCTTTTAATGATTGATTATTTTCAAATATTTATACCCAAAAAAATTGGAAATATAATGGATGATTTAAAATTGGTTGAAAACTTTGATGTAATAAAAACCTCTATATTTTCAATTTTAATTATAGCCTTTTCTATAATGATAGGTAGATTTATATGGCGTTTTTTTATTTTTGGTACGGCGAGATTATTTGAATTTAAGACGGCAAATAAAATATTTTCCCATATTTTAGATCAATCATATGATTTTTATGATAAATGGAGAACAGGCGATTTAATGACCAGGTTTACTGAAGATCTGAATTCTGTAAGAATGGCAATGGGACCATCTATTGTAATGATGATAGATACAATTTTTATGTCTACAATTACTGTTGTTGCTATGGTGAAATTTGTTAATCCAAAATTAACTTTTTTATCATTGATTCCATTACCTGTTATAGGAATAATAACCTTATTTTTCGGTAAATTAATTAGAAGATTGTTCAAAAATTTACAAAAGACAATTTCAGATTTATCCGATCACACTGAAGAAAGTTATGCTGGAATACATGTTGTAAAGGTTTTTTCTCTTGAAAAGACGATGCAAAAAAGATTTAACGATCGTTCTCAAAAATATTACGATGCCCAGATGAAATTAATAAAAACATGGGGATTGATGTTTCCTTTGATACAATTTTTTGCATCTATGTCAGGTGTTTTAGCAATATATTTTGGAGGTAAAATGGTTATAAACGAAGAAATTACCTTTGGACAATTAGTAATGTTTTACTCATATATAGGAATGTTGGTTTGGCCAATGATGGCAGTTGGATGGGTTGTAAATGTTATTCAAAGAGGTAAAGCTTCATATCAAAGACTTATGGAAATAATGGATTCTCAATCAAGCGTTCCTGAGCCGGAATTAAAAAATGAAAATAAAGAATTTAAAGGTCATATAAAAATTAAAAATTTAAAATTCAAATACCCGAATTCAGAAAAATATGCATTGCAGGATATTAATATGGAAATAAAACCAGGAGAAATGGTGGCGTTTGTAGGGAAAATTGGTTCTGGAAAATCAACACTACCAAAATTATTATTAAAATTTTATCCTGTGGAAAATAATTCTATTTTTATTGATGGAAAAGATATAAATAAATTACATTCTAAATTTATTAGAGATAATATATCTTACGTACCTCAGGAATCATTTTTATTTTCAATGCCGATTGAAGATAATATTAGTTTTGCCCATCCAGAAAGAGTTAAAGAAGCTCCAGAATTTGCAAAAATTGCTAATGTTCATGAAGATATACTTGAATTACCAGAAAAATATAAAACATTGGTAGGAGAGCGTGGAGTTACATTATCGGGTGGTCAAAAACAAAGAGTTTCTATAGCTAGAGCATTAGCTAAAGATGCATCGTTTATTATACTTGATGATTGTTTATCGGCTGTTGATACAGAAACTGAAGAAGCAATAATAAATAATTTAAGAAATAATGTTATTAACAAAACGATGATTGTTATTTCTCATAGATTAAAGGCAGTAAGGAATGCAGATAAAATATATGTATTTGATAATGGGAAAATAGTTGAACAGGGTAATCATAGTGAGTTATTAGCATTAGAGGGAGTGTATTATGGAATGTACATGAAACAGTTGATAGAAGAAAAGTTAGAGGAGGAATAGTATGAGAACTGCCCATACTGATATATTGAAAGAAGAAAAACAAAGAAGCATTTCTAATATAAAAATATTTTCCATGCTCTGGAAATATATGAAAAAATATTATATTATTCTGATCTTTTCTTTTTTATTTTTGTTTTTATCAACAGCAATAGATTTAACAATTCCTTCAGTGATGAGATATGTGATAGATAATGTCATTAATTCAACATATAAATTCAAGATGGAAAATAATAAATTTATTCCTTCTCCTACAGGAGACTATGTATTAAAGCATATTGATGGTAAATATTATATGACTAAAGAAAACAAAAAAATATCTGTAGAATCTGAATATGTAAAACATATAAAAGAAAAATCATTAAATGATATTGCTAAATATTCTATTCTTGTTGTATTATTGTTTTTGAGTCAATTAATGTTTAATTATGGACAGGTTATATTTTCTAATTTAATGGGGCAAAAAGTTATTTATGATATAAGAAATGAATTATATACGCATATTCTGGCAGTACCGTTGGATTTTTTTACTAAAAATCCAACGGGTAAAATTACTACAAGAACAGTAAACGACACTCAAAATCTTTCTCAATTTTTTACAGATGTTTTAACAAGTTTAACAAAAGATGTTGCTATAATAATCGGTGTAATAATAGTTATGTTTAATATGAATTTTAAACTTACAACATATGTTATAGTAATGTTTCCAATTATTGTTTTATCAACATGGGTTTTTGGAGTTATAGATAGAAAAATATATGCAAGAACCAGAACAAGAATTTCAGCAACAAATTCATTTTTGGCAGAGAATATAGCTGGAGCAAATGTAACGAAGGCTTTTAATCAAGAAGATAGAAAAAGAAAAGAATTTTATGATTTAAGTTATAAATTATATAGATCAAGAATTCAACAAATAATATTAAATGGGTTATTCAGGCCATTAATGAATGTGATGTATTATATAACACTTTCATTATTATTCTGGTTTGGTGCAAAATTATTTAAACAGAATGTAGTATCTTTTGGTATTTTGGTAGCATTTACTTCTTATATAGATATGTTTTTTAGACCACTATTTGATATAGCGGAAAAATATGATATATTACAAAATGCATTTGCTTCGGCTGAAAAAATATTTAGACTGAAAGAGTTAAAACAAGAAGATTTTGGTAAGGGGTTATATAAAGATATAAACAAAGGTAGTGTAGAATTTAAAAAAGTTTCATTTGCATATGAAAAAGAAAATTATATATTAAAAAATGTATCTTTTAAGATAGCTGGTAAAGAAAATGTAGCAATAGTTGGTGAAACAGGCTCAGGTAAAACAACTATTATTAAATTAATAAATGGGTTATATAAGCCACAAATAGGAAATATATATATTGATGAAAAAGATTTAAATGATTATGATTTGCATTCATTAAGGAGGCAAATTGCGGTAGTTCCACAGGATGTTTTTTTATTTACCGGTACAATTTTGGACAATATCAGAATATTTGATGAAAGTATTTCTGAAGAGGAAGTTATTCAGGCAGCAAAGCAGGTTCATGCACATGAAATGATAGAAAAGTTTCCAGATAAATATTATACAAAAATATTGGAAAGAGGGAGTACATTATCTGCTGGTGAAAGACAATTAATTGCTTTAGCAAGAGCTGTAATATTTAGATCTAAAATAATAATATTAGATGAGGCTACAGCAAATATAGATGTTGAAACAGAATATCTTATACAAAAAGCCATGGAAAATCTCATAGGAAAAGTAACTATTATATCCATAGCTCATAGACTTTCTACGATAAAGACAGCAAGTAGAATATTGGTAGTTCATAAAGGTAATGTTGTAGAAGAAGGTACCCACAATGAATTGATGCAAAAAAGAGGAATATATTATGATCTATACAAGTTACAATACGAAACCCAATAGTTATAAGCTATTGGGTTTTTAATCTTTGAGACTTCCTTGGGTTAATCCAGCAATGATATATTTTTGCGCAGCAGCAAATACTATTATAGTTGGCAAAAGAGCTACAACGATTCCTGCAGCTAGCACATTCCATTGTATTCCTGCTTTTGAAACAATAGAGTATAAACCAACTGGAACGGTATATTTGTTAGATGTATTTAAAAACATTACAGCAGTAAACAGTTCATTCCAATTATTTACAAAAGAAAAACTAAGAATAGCTGAAAGTCCAGGTAGCATTAATGGAATGGTAATTTTAAATAACGATTGTATTTCATTACACCCGTCAATTAAAGCAGCTTCTTCTATACTTTTTGGAATTCTATCAAAAAAACCTTTTGCCATTATAGTACTAAAAGCTGCACCAAATCCACTATAAACAATAACAATACTTATTAATTTATTTATCAAATGAAAATTTGAAAACATAACATATTGTGGAACCATTATCAAATATGATGGAATCATCTGTGAAAAAAACAAGAATAAAATAACAGCATATCTTCCTTTAAATTCTTTTCGAGATAATACATATCCACTTAACATTGCAAAAATTGTTGATATAAATGAAGCTAAAAAAGAAACAAAAATACTATTAGAAAAATACTGCTTAAAATTTACAAATTCAAATAATTTCTTATAACCATAAAAAGTTGGATTAATAGTCCAATATTTTATTGGAAAAGTATAGAGTTCATATGTTGGTTTTAGTGATGTGAGTACAATCCAATATAAAGGGAATAAAGCAAAAATAAGAAATATTATTAAGAGAATAATGCGAATAATTTTTCCTGCGATTTTATTTTTTTTCATAGACTAAACTCCTTTTTGGAAGTTAATTTTAAATACATTATTGTATAAATTAAAAGAATTAAAACAATAATAACTCCGTGTGCAGCAGCCTTACTGTAATTAGATTCATAAAAAACAGTGTTTATCATTTTTACAGATAGTATTTCAGTACTTCCCGCAGGGCCACCACGTGTCATACCATAAATAATATCTGGAAAATTCATAACCCATATTACTCTTAATAAAATGGTATTGATTAAAGTTGGTTTAATATATGGTATGGTAATTTTAAAAAGTTTAGTAAAATATCCTGCGCCATCGATTTCAGCAGCTTCATATAAAGAATTTGGAATTGATTGTAAAGCTGCTAAAATCATAATAGCAAAAAATGGAATACCATACCACACATTAACTAAAATGACAGAAAACATAGCTAAAGTTGGATCTGAAAGGAAATTAAAGCCTTCTTTAATAAATCCTAACTTTATTAAAATATCATTTATAACTCCAAACTGACCATTAAGAAGCCATGACCATATTAAACCAATAGCAAAACCAGAAATAGCCCATGGGTAGAAAACAAGTCCTGCATATAATCCTCTTCCTTTAAAAGGCTCTTTCATTAATAATGCTAAAATAAAACCAAAAAGTAATTGAAAAATTACAGAGAAAAAAATCCATTTAATAGTATTCCATACAACATCCATATAAAAAATATCACCAAAAATCTCTTTAAAATTTTCCATACCTATCCATTTTATATTTCCGAAATTAAAAACAGAATAATTTTTAAAAGAGAGCAATACCCCGCTAATAGTGGGGTATAATATTATAAAAGAAATTAATAGTAATGTTGGTAATAACATAAATAAAATAAATCTATTATGCTTCATCTAATCACCTATTTAATTCCAGCTTTTTTCCAAAAATCTGTCCATTCTTTTAAACATCTTACAACAGATAATTTTCCCAACAAAACTTGTTGCATAGTTTTTTCCTGGAATTCATTCCATTTTCCCCAATTTTCATTATCTAAAGGATATTGGGTAAATTGATAATGTTTTTTATCTTCAAACATTTTAGTCCATCCTTCAAAGATATAAGAACTAAAATATGAATCATATTTATAAACAGATTTTAAAATTGGTAAAGCACCATATGCTTTACTCCAATAGCCATTTATCTCAGCAGAACTTACAAATTTTATAAATTTCCAAGCTAAATCCTTATGTTTAGAATAAGTTGGAATTCCCCAACCAACAAAACCAAATGAAGGATATGCTTTTCCGCTTATACCTACAGGTAATGGAGCAGTTTTATATTGTCCTGGTTTTAACATTTCATTTAACATTCCAGTAGTATCAGGATCCTGGAATAAAAGAGGTGTTATTCCAGAAACAAATGCATTAACTTGTTCGTCCCAACCCCAGTTAATAGAGTCTTTAGGTGAGGTATCTTTATATATATTTACATAAAAAGTTAAAGCCTCAACAGCTCTTGGATCTTCAAAAACAATCTTGCCAGATTTAGTCAAATACATATTATTAGGATCAATATCATCAAAGAAAGAGGTTACAACAGCATCTATAAATGATGTTGGATAGCCTTTTCCTCTGAAAGCAAAACCATATTGATTTTTTCCAGATTCAGTTAATTTTTTACCCATATCATATAATTCCTTCATAGTTTTAGGATAATCATTAAATCCATATTTCTTCAATACATCAGGCCTATAAAATAAAGCTTTTGCGAATAAACCATGAGGTAATAAATAAGGTGTGTTATGATAGATACTTGCGGCTTCTAAAATCCCATCAATTAAGTCATTTTTTTCTGGCCATGAATTAATATAAGGAGTTAAATCTTCTAATTTCCCCATAGCTGCTAATGTGCTTAAATTCCAGTCGCCTATTTCTACAATATCAAGAGGTTGTTCTGTACTAACCATTAAATTTATTTTTTGATAAGCAGTTTCATAAGGTGGAGAGATTACATTAATTTTAACACCAGGATTTAATGTTTCAAACATTTCAATGATTTTATTCAAGGTTGGAGTTCTCCACGGACTTGAAAATGCTTCAACAAGGTTCAAAGTAATAGTTTCTTCCGAAAAAGCAAATAATGCAACCAATAGTAATGAAATGAAAACGATAAACTTCTTCATAGAAATTCCCCCCTTAAAGTTTTGTACAAAAATATTATATCATATTTTACATAAAAATTAATAGTATATTAAAAAGAATAAATTTCTTTAGACAACTTAATTATAAATATAAATTTACATATAATAAAAACAATTGTGATATACTAAGAAAAAGCATATATTGGGAGGAAATTTAATGAATATAAGTAAATGGTTATTTTCAAGTGGAGTGTTACATAGGGTTAGAAAACCAGCAAGGTATATTGGTGGAGAATATAATGATATTATAAAAAATCCAAAAAATAAAATAAGAGTAGGATTAATGTTTCCAGATTTATACGAGGTTGGTATGTCACATACAGGTTTTCAGATATTATTTCATTCTTTTAATTCAAGAGAAAATGTTTTTGCAGAAAGAATATTTTTGCCATGGAAAGATATGATAACTGAAATGAAAAATGCAAATATACCTTTATATACATTGGAAACATATACACCAATAAAAAATTTAGATTTAATTGGAATAACTCTTCAATATGAATTATCTTATACTAACATTGTTCATGCACTCAAATTAGCTAAAATACCAGTATATTCAAAAGATAGATCTGAAAATGATCCAATAATCATAGCAGGTGGGCCAAGTGCATCAAATCCAGAACCAATAGCAGATTTTATTGATGCTTTTTATAACGGTGATGGAGAAGCTGTAATAGATGATTTAATAAATATATTGTCATCCAATTTAAATAGAGAAGAAAAAATAAAGAATTTACACAATACAGAAGGGTTTTATGTGCCAAAATATTATAAGATAAAAATGAATAATTCAGGACATATAGTTCCAGAATATGAAGAACGTATAAAAATAAGAAAAATAAAGGATCTAAACAAGGCAGAATTTCCAACAATGCAAATTGTTCCAAAAATAAAAACCATACACAATAGAGCTATTGTAGAAATAATGAGGGGTTGTAATAGAGGGTGCAGATTTTGCCATGCGGGGTTTTATTATCGTCCTGTTCGTGAAAGAACAGCTGATGAAATAATTAGACTATCTTTAGAAACTCTTGAAAAAACAGGATATAATGAATTATCATTATTATCATTAAGTACATTAGATTATAGTGATTTAGAAACGGTTTTAAATGAATTAGAACCTTTTTTAAAAGAAAATAGAATATCAATATCTTTACCGTCCAGCAGAGTTGATAAATTTGGATTAGAAATAGGAAGTAAAATATCTGGCGCAAGGAAAACAGGATTAACCTTTGCTCCAGAAGCTGGTTCTCAAAGATTAAGAGATGTAATTAATAAAAATATTTCAGAAAAAGAAATACTTGATGTAGCTGAATATGCAAAAAAATCTGGTTGGCGAAGGATAAAATTATATTTTATGATTGGTCTTCCTACAGAAACAGAAGAAGATGTTAAAGCAATAGTAGAATTAACAAGAAAAATAAAAAAGCAGACTAAAATAAAAGACATTACTGTAAATGTTTCTATATTTATACCAAAACCACATACACCTTTTGAAAAAGAACGATTTTATCAGCCAAAAGAAATAAAAGAAAAAATAAAAATATTAAATGAAGTGAGAAAATTTGCTAAATTAAAAGTTCATGATCCATATGTGAGTTTAATTGAAGCTTTACTTTCCAGAGGAGATAGAAAAATATCGGAATTAATATATAAAGTAGCTATAGAAGAAAATGCTATATTTGATGAATGGGATGAAGAATTTGATTTCAGAAAATGGGCTAGAAAAATAAATGAATTGGAAATAGATACGCAAAAATATCTTGGGAAATTAGAAACGAATGATTTACCCTGGAAAATAATTGATATTTTGATTAAAGATGAATTTCTTAATAGTGAAATAGAAAATGCAAAGATTGAAAAAACAATAGATGATTGTAGATGGAGCGTTTGTACATTATGTGGAGTTTGTATAAAAACAGGATTAACTAACAACCTTGCGAAGGTGATAAAATGATAGAGTTTGAATTTTTAAATGAGAAAATAATAGAAGTAGGGAAAAAGCTTTTAAAATGGAGAGAGGAAGAATTTACAATTAGTTCTAAAAGTTCCAAACATGATTTAGTTACATCACTCGACTTAAGAGTACAGGAGTTTCTATATAATTCATTAACTCAGAAATTTCCAGAAATAGGATTTTTAGGTGAAGAAAGTGGGATGAATAAAAAACCTGAAACAAAAGGTTATTGGGTGATAGATCCTATTGATGGTACAGTTAATTTTTCTAAAATGTTGCCTATGTTCTGTATATCTGCGGCATATGTTGAAAATGATGAACCAAAATATGGTATAATATATGCCCCGGTAATGAATCAAGTAATTGTGGCGGAAGAAAATAAAGGAGTTTTTTTAAATGGAGAAAAAATAACACCTAATTGGGCAAAAGTTTTAGATGATGCAATGATTTCAATGGGAAATATAAGGGGTAAAACCCACAAATATTTTGAAGCATTAGAAACAAAAGTGATGAGATTGAGATTATTAGGTACAGCTGCTTTGCAGATTGCTTATGTAGGAACAGGACATTTCGACGCTTTTATTTCTGTGAAAGGAAATTCGTGGGATGTTGCCGCAGGATATATTATAGTAAAAGAAGCAGGTGGAATTATTACAGATTATTATGGAAATCCTACTAATATATTCAACAAAAAAAATTTATATTCAAATCCATATATTCATGAAGATTTAATGAAAATTATAAACACCATACAAATCTAAACATTATTACGGGGGTGAAGTTGTGAAAGCTTTGATATTGTGTGCAGGTAAAGGAACGAGACTAAGACCATTAACTTTTACAAATGCTAAACCATTAATTCCTATTGCTAATAAGCCAACTATTGTGTATAGTCTGGAAATGATAAAAGAAGCAGGAATTAATGAAGTCGGGATTGTAGTGAATCCAGATAACAAAAAAGATTTTGAAGAAACCTTGGGAAATGGATCACAATTAGGGTTGGAAATTACCTACATTGTTCAAGAAGAGCCGAAGGGGTTGGCACATGCAGTTGCTATTTCTGAAGAATTTTTAAAAGACGATGAATTTTTGATGTATTTAGGCGATAATTTGGTTACAGTTGATCTGGGGAAGTTTGTAAAAGAATTTAATAATAAGGATATGGACTCATTTATCCTATTAACACCAGTGGAAGATCCTTCAAGATTTGGTATAGCAATTATAGAGGATGGTCAGGTAAGGAAAGTTATGGAGAAACCAAAAGATCCACCATCTAATTTAGCTATAATTGGTGTATATATATTTAAACCAATAGTATTTGAAGCAATTAAAAATATAAAACCTTCATGGAGAGGTGAATTGGAAATAACCGATGCCATCCAGTGGTTACTTGAAAATGAAAAAAATGTTGGAGCTCATATTGTATATGGTTGGTGGAAAGATACAGGGAAACCAGAAGATTTAATAGAAGCTAATAGAAAAGTTTTAGAACAATTAAGGGAAAGTTCAAATGAGGGAATAATATATGAAAATTCGACTGTACATGGCAATGTCATAATAGGTAAAGGAACCAGAATATTAAACAGTGTTATTAGAGGACCAATAATAATAGGTGAAAATGTATTAATTTCTGATGCATATATTGGGCCATATACCAGTATAGGTTCTAATGTGACTATTGAAAATGCAGAAATAGAAAATTCAATAATACTTGATAGGGCTACCATAGCAAATCTTGATACGAGATTGGATTCAAGTGTTATAGGTGCAAATGCAACAGTTATTCATTCTGACAGAAAACCAAAAACAATAAAATTAGTAGTAGGGGATTATTCGAAAATAGAAATTCCTAAATAGGAGATGAGTTAATTGTTGGAAAAATTGAAAGAATTATGGATTGAAGTGTATTCAAACACAAATGAAGATAAATTAAATAAATTAATTGATTATATAAAAAGAGAAAAAGAATTTTTTGAAGATAAAGAAACAGACAAAGATTGGTATAAAAAGGCAGTAATATATTCATTATATGTAGATTTATATGCGGGTAATTTTAAAAACTTAACCTCAAAAATTGAGTATCTATCAGAATTGGGAATAAATACCATTTGGCTTTTGCCAGTGTTGGATTCACCACTAAAAGATCAGGGATTTGATATTAGAGATTATTATAAAATAAGAGAAGATCTAGGAACTAATAAAGATTTTAAAAGATTTCTTGATAAAGCACATGAAAAGGGTATTAAAGTTATATTTGATATAGCTATCAATCACACATCAGATGAACATGAGTGGTTCAAATCAGCCAAAAGCTCAAAAGATTCTCCTTATAGAGATTATTATATTTGGAATAAAGATACAGAAAAATATAAGGATGCAAGATTATTATTTAAAGGTATGGTTGATAGTAATTGGGAATATAATAAAGAAACAGGAGATTATTATTTTCATAGATTTTATCCATTTCAACCAGATTTAAATTATAAAAATCCGGAAGTATTAATAGAAATGATAAAAGTTCTAATATTCTGGAAAAAAATGGGTGTAGATGGTTTTAGAATGGACGCTGCACCATTTTTATGGAAAGCGGAAGGTACAAATTGCGAAAACTTACCACAAACACATAAAATATTAAAAATGTTTAGATTAGTATTGGATTATTTGCAAGAAGGCTCTATATTAGTGGCTGAAGCAAATTTAAAGCCAAAAGATGTTGTTCAATATTTCGGTAATGGCGATGAATGCCATGCGGGATATCATTTTCCTTTAATGCCGAAATTTTTCTTAACAATAGCAGAAAAGGATTACTCACATATATATGAAACATTAAAAGAAAAAAATACACCAGAAATACCTGCCAGTTGTAAATGGTTTACCTTTTTAAGGTGTCATGATGAATTGACTCTTGAATTTGTAACAGAAGAAGAAAGAAAGAAAATGAATCAATACTATTTAAAAGATCCATTATGGACATTTAGAAAAGGTGAAGGAATATCAGGAAGATTGTATGAATTAATGGATAAAGATATTAGAAAAGTATTATTATCATTCTCTATCTTATTTACAACAGAAGGTTCTCCTATAATTTATTATGGTGATGAATTAGCACTTGAAAATGATTATGAATTTTATAATACAATGACGCAAAAAACAGGATTCAAAGATTCAAGATTCTTAAATAGAGGACCTATAAATTGGGATTATGTAGAAAATAAATTAAAGGATAAAAATTCAAAAGAATATAAAGTATACAATGAGATAAAAAAAATGTTGAAGATTAGAAATGAAAATATTGAATTCTTTGAAGCAAAAGGAGAAATTATACCAGTAAAAGATAAATCTTTATATGTAGTTAAAAAGAGAATAAAAGATAAGATGTTATGGGCGTTTCATAATTTAACTAATGAAAATAAAGAGATAAATTTAAAAAAAGAAGGATTGGAATTATTTGAAGATAAAAAAGTTCAAGAGTTGAAATTAAAACATTATGAATACAAATGGGTATTATTTACAATCTGAGTCTGTATAAAATACACACTCAGATTGTGGACAAATTTTATATTAAAATACAAAGTATTTTCAAAATTTAATATATCTGCTTTCATCCATATTTTTTGTGAAATTTCAAAAATTCTCTTGTATCATTTATATATGTTTTATTTTGTCAACAGTTTGAAGTCTGCGTTAATACGCAGACTTTTTTAATTATAGTGTATGAAAGTTTTTAATAAAAAATGTTATAATAAAGATATCAGTATATGGAATGAGTTTGGAGGCTGAGTTAAAAGTGGACATAAAATTAGTTGCAAGAAAAAATAATGAAAATACAATAATAGATTTAGAAAATACAAAAGTAGGAGAAGGATTTTTTACTATAATTGCTGGACCATGTTCAGTTGAAAATAAAGAAATAATAGAAGAAACAGCACATTTTCTTTCTGAATTAGGAATAAAAATAATGCGTGGAGGAGTTTTTAAGCCGCGAACTTCACCATATTCCTTTCAAGGTTTAGGAAAAAAGGGGTTGGAATATTTAAAATTAGCCGCTGAAAAGTATAATCTAAAGATAATAACTGAGGCATTAGATGAAGATACTTTGAAATTAGTAAACGAATGTGCAGATATTATTCAAATAGGGTCGAGAAATGCACAAAATTATGGATTGTTGCGTAAAGTTGGAAAATTAAATAAACCTGTTCTCTTAAAAAGAGGTTTTATGATGACAATAGAAGAATTCTTATATTCTGCAGAATATATAGCTTTTGAAGGTAATAAAAATATTATATTATGTGAACGTGGAATAAGAACGTTTGAAACAAAAACCAGAAATACACTTGATATTTCTGCTATTCCTGTATTAAAAAAAGAAACTCATTTGCCAATAATTATAGATCCAAGTCATGCAGCAGGAAGAAGGGATATTATACCAGATTTGATTAAAGCTTCTTTAGCAATAGGGGCTCATGGGATTATGGTTGAAATACATCCGCAACCAGAAAAAGCATTGTCTGATGGGAAACAAAGTATGATATTCAAGGAATTTGAAAAAACAATAAAAGAGATAAAGGAATTAGCCGATGTATTAAAAGTTGAAATAAAATGATTATTAAACCAAGAAATATCATATTTAAAACTTGTAGAAATATGACATTTGAAATTATAAAAATCTCAAATTCTAAAGGAGGGCAAAGTTGCCTTCCTTTCATTTATTTTAGATTTTAAGGAAATTCTAAGAAAAGTAATGTATAATTAACATATAAATTAATAAAAGGAGAGTGGGAAAATGAAAAAGGTTATATTTTTATTTTTTGTATCATTAATATCTTTAAACATTTTTGCTTTAAGTACTGGTGAATTACTAAACTCTGTTAAAATCAACAATACAGATTATTTATTAAATGAACTAAATTATGAAAGTAATATGATAGATTATGAAAATGCAAAAATAACAGCAGATAGCTCTGCAGCAAAACTCAACGTTCAAAATACTTATTATTCAATAATGAAAGGGTATGAAACTACTAAAATTAATTTAATAAAGAATTTAGTGAATTATTTATTTACCTTAAAAAATGACCAGATTAATCTTCAAATCAAACAATTGAGTTTTGAAAATGCACAAAAAAATTATAATGACTCTCAAAATTTATACAAAAAGAATCTAATTAGCCATTCGAATTTATTGAACTCTGAATATAATTTTAAAAATTCTCAATATAATCTTGAAAATGCAAAAATATCTTTGATGAAAGATTTTGATGACTTTAAGATATTTATTAATTCTGATGATGCAACTTTAAATTATAATTTAGTAATAAATTTTCCAGAATTACCAGAACTAACTCCTGAAAAAGTAGCAGGTCTTGTAGAAAATGATTACGATTATTTAATACAAAAAACCTCTTATCAAATAACTTTAAATGAATATAATGCGACAAAAGACATCCTAACAGGTTCTGATTTGAGAAAAAAGGAGATAGATTTAAAAAAGAAAGAATTAAATTTAAAAGAATTAAAAATATCTAAAACTAGAGAAATTATAGAATTAATAAATGACATAAACTTAGCAAAATTAGATTTATCTTCATCATTAATAAACCTACAATATTTGGAAGAAAATTTAAAAGATACAGAAAAAAGATATGATAGTGGCTTAATAGAAAAAACTCAATTTAATCAATCTAAAATCTCCTTCCTTTCAACAATAATGCAAATTAATAATAAGAAGATGGGATTAGTATTAAAATATATTGACTTATACAACTATTTAAATGAGGATATAAATAACAAATTATTAGAACTCATTGAAGTAAAATGAGGTGTGTGTAATGAAAAAAATATTATTAATACTATTATTATTACCTATATTATCCTTCTCTAACTGGTTGGATAATATAAAAAGCTATGTATATAATGATTCTCAATATTTAAATATATTGAATAATTTTAATCAATCAAAAGAAAATTATTTTTTAAAGGATACATTTTTACCTTCAATTATGATTTCAAATGCTAATGTTAATTATTCAAAATCAGATTCTTCTGAATCATCTTCATTGATCATACCATTAAGAATTAATGCGAAAATATTTGATTTTAATGTGAGTTTAAATGGTAATTTTTCCAATCAATTATGGGATGATTGGAGAGATACATATTCGCTAACTATCTCAAAAGAAATATTTTCTGAAACAGATGAAGAATTATTAAATGCAAAAATCAATTTGTTAAAATCGCAGTGGAATTTGCTAAATACCAAAAATCAATTGTTTTTAGAATATTTAAACAAAGGATTTAATAATTACTATTATAATGAATTATACAATATTCAAGAAAAATTATTTGAATATCAAAAACAGGATTATAAAAATGACAAATCAAAATATGAAAGCGGTTTAATAAGTAATATAGAATTTTTAAATAGTAAAAAATTCTATTTAAATTCACAAATTGCATTATTAAATGCTAAAAAAAATTATGAAGAATATAAAGATTATAATATCGATTATAAAATTACAGAATTAACTATTCCATCATCGAGTGAAATATACAATAGGTCAGATGTAATTGCTGAACAATTAGAAATAGAATTAAACAAAATACAAAATAATAGAATATACAGATTATATTTACCTGATATTACGACAGGTATTACATTTGATTATAATTATCCTATTCGTTCAGATGAAAAAAAATTAACAACATCATTATTTTTAAATTTTAATTATAACTTATATGATAAAGGTTATAGAGAATTTCAAGCAAAACAAAAAGAAGATAATTATTATTTGTCAAAAAGAAGCTATGAAGAAAAAATAAAAAATTTAATAGACCAATATGATAATATGTTAAAAACATTAAATACTTTAACATTAACTCTACAAACCAAAGAATTAGATATGGAAATAAAAAAGTTAAATTATGATATTTATAAAGAAAAATATCAAAAAAAATTGATATCTGAAAAAGATTTAGATGAAAAATATTTAGAATATAAGCAATCTAAATTAGATTTAGAAAAAGCGAAATTTGACATATTTGTTCAAAAATTAAATATATATAGTTTTTTAGGCTATGATTTAATCAGCCTATTTGAGGAGGAATTTAAATGAAAAAATGGATTATTTCTATATTAATTATTGTGGCGATAGGTGTATCTATATTATTTATAATGCAAAACAAAAAAAATAATGTTGTAGATTCAACTGTTAAATATGTGGAATATCCCGTTCAAAGAGGAAGTTTAACAGAAGTTATAGATGTATCTGGTCATATTAAACCAAAGAATTATAGATATATATATCCACGTGTTTCTGGAAAGGTTATCGAGATATATAAAAAAGAAGGGGATTACGTAAAAAAAGGAGAGCCTATATTAAAAATTGATGATACATCATTATATATTTCTTATTTAAATGCGAAACAAGCTTATGAATCGGTAAAAGGTCAAAATACAATAGATGAGGAGATAAAAAAGGCTCAATATGAGAAAGCTAAGAAAGACTACGAAAGTGCTGTCATAAAAGCACCTATCTCGGGTAAATTAATTAATTTTAATGTAGAGTTAGGAAATACAATTGGAACTAATACATTAATCGGAGTTGTAATTGATGATATGTCGTATGAATTTATTGGTTATATTGATTTAATTGATTATCCAAAAGTAGAAATTGGACAGAAATTAACCTTGACAATTGACGGATACTTTGATAAAGAAATTCCTGGTATTATAACCTATCTTTCTTCTGGAGATTTAACTTCGAATAATGTAACAGTGGCAGAAATTAAAGCAGACTTATTATTGCCAAAGGACGATACAAATTTGATCCAAGAAAATTCAAATGTAGTTAATTCTGAAGATAAAACGATTAATATTAATAATCAGTTCAATAATCCTAATAGAAAAGCATTAGCAGAAAAAATAAAAAATATGACACCAGAAGAAAGGGAAAAATTAAAAGAAACATTTATGAATAAAAGGAATATAGGAATTTCTAGAAAATTAAATTTAAAAATATTTGCAGGTGTATCAGCAGAAGGTCAAATTTTTTCTACTAATAAAGAAAATGTGTTAAAAATACCTTTAACTGCAATAACAAGTAAAAATGGTAAAACATACGTATTGGTAAAAAAGGGAAACGATGAAAATGGAAATCCTGTACCAGAAGAAAGGGAGATAAAATTAGGAACAATTACTGAAAGCTTTGCAGAAATAGTGGATGGATTAAAGGAAGGAGAAATAGTGCTAATGAAATCAACATCAAAAAATATTTCCATCTTAAAAAAATCACCTACAAGAATACCGGCAGGTAGGGTTTTAGGTAAATGAGGTGGTTAGATGAATGATATAGTTTTTGAAGTGAAAAATGTAAAAAAAATATATGATATGGGTGAAGTAAAAGTAAAAGCATTAGCTGGAATAAATTTTAAAATAAAAAAAGGAGAATTTGTGATAATAATGGGACCTTCTGGTTCAGGGAAGTCTACAACACTTCATATAATGGGGTGTTTAGATGTTCCAACCTCAGGTGAAGTATATATAGATTCTATTAAAGTTAGTGATTTAGATGAAAAAAATTTGGCAAAGGTAAGAAGAAATAAAATAGGATTTGTATTTCAACAATTCAATCTATTGCCAAGAATGACGGCGTTAGAAAATGTTGAATTACCTATGATATATAAAGGTATTCCTGCTCATAAAAGAAAAAAGAGAGCAAAAGAATTATTAGAGTTGGTAGGATTAGGCGATAGAATCCATCATAGACCTACACAATTATCAGGAGGCCAAATGCAAAGGGTTGCTATTGCAAGAGCTTTAGCAAATAACCCTAGCTATATATTAGCTGATGAACCTACGGGGAATTTAGATACAAAAAGTGGAGAGGAAGTTCTAAAAATATTTAAGAAATTAAATGAAGAAGGAATGACCGTTATAATTGTTACCCATGATCCGGAATTAGAAAATCTTGGTAATCATAATATATTCTTAAGAGATGGTCTTATACAAAAGGAGAGTTTTGTATGATTATAGAAATGATAAAAGAAGCTTTAAGAGCTTTATTTCATAATAAAACGAGATCTTTCTTATCTATGCTTGGTATAATAATAGGTGTTTTAGCAGTCATTATAGTATTGTCTTTAGGAAATGGGGCAACATATTCAGTAAAAAGCGAAATAGAATCCATGGGATCAAATATTTTTTATGTTATTGCAAAAGGCTCAAGATATGCAAAATTAACCACTGCAGATTTAGAAGATTTGAAAATGAATGCGCAGTTTTTAACTAATATTACTCCAAGTTTTTCCAGTGGAGGCAATTTTAAATATGGTACAAATGAAATTTCTGCTCAATATTATGGTGTTGTTCCAGATTTTATAAAAATGTTTAGTTTAGAAGTAGAAAAAGGCAGAATGATAAATGATATAGATAATAAAGGTATTTTAAAAGTAGCTGTTATTGGTAGTTCTGTAGCAGAGCAATTGTTTGCAGAAGAAGACCCAATTGGTAAAACTATAAAATTATTCAGAAATAAAGGAAGCATTAATTTTACAGTAATAGGTGTGTTAAAACCTACGGGTTCTAAATTATTTTTAAATGTAGATAATACAATTTTTATTCCATATGAAACAATGAATAAAAGAGTTACAAAATTTGATGTAGTGAATCAATTTTTTGCAAAAGCTATATCTAGTGATTTAAATGAAGAGGCAAAAAATGAACTGGATAATTTTCTATATACAAAATTTAAAGATGATAGAGCATATTTTATTATCAGCCAAGAAGAAATATTAGGAACTATAAATCAAGTTACGGGAATGCTTAATTTAACATTAGGAGCAATAGCAGGAATATCACTTCTTGTTGGTGGTATAGGTATTATGAACATAATGCTTGTATCGGTTACAGAAAGAACAAGAGAAATAGGTATAAAAAAAGCTATTGGAGCTACAAATGGAAATATATTAATGCAATTTTTAACAGAATCCATTTTTTTAACTATAACGGCTGGTTCTATAGGAATTTTTTCTGGAATATACTTTGCTAAATTAATTGGGAAATTTATTAATATCACACCGTATTTTGATATAAACCAAATTGTATTGGCATTTGTTGTTTCTGGAGCAATAGGCTTGTTTTTTGGAGTATACCCAGCAATAAAAGCTTCAAAATTAAATCCTGTTGATGCACTAAGATATGAATAAATATTTTTTCATTTACATAGAATTAACAAGAAGAAATTAATAAAAGAGAGAATATGAAAGAATTTTCATAATAATAGGAAATTTTGAAATATTTAGATTTATTATAATGAAATATTAAAGATAACAATGTAGTTGGCGCTTAATCAATTAGAAACTTTGATAAAGTATTTGTAATTTTAAATTTTTTGTGGTAAAATATATCCGGAATAAATTTTATATAAGGAGGGGACTGTATGAAGAAACTTTTAGTAGCATTATTGTTGGTATTTTCTATCTTCACGTTTGCAAATGTTATGAACCCCAATACTATTGTAGATGTAACTATTGGGGAACCAGACACATTAGACCCACATCAAGCATATGACAAAGCTAGTGGTGAGGTAATTTTTAATGTATATGACAACTTAATTGAGTACAAAGGTTCAAGCTTAAGTGAATTTTTACCAAGATTAGCAGAAAAATGGGAAATTGATGGAAACACAGTTAAATTCAAAATTAGAAAAGGTGTTAAATTCCACAGTGGAAATGAATTAACACCATATGATGTAGAATATACATTCAAAAGAGCATTAATAGGAAATCCTGGTGGAGGACCTATCTGGATGTTATACGAAGTATTCTTTGGAGATTACTTCAGCTTAAAATCAGCAGTTAAAGGATTAACAGGGCACTCATGGTCAGAATTAGTAAATCCAGAAACAAAAGAACCTGTAAATGCAGAAGCAAAACAAATATTATTAGACTTCTATGATAAATATATTGATTCAAAAGTAACTGTAGATGGAGATTATGTAGTATTCCATTTAGCAGCACCAAAAGTATATTTCTTAAATATCATTGCACAAGGTTCATCATGGGGAGCAATTTTAGATAGCAAAGCTGCAATGGGATTAGGATTATGGGATGGTAAAAAAGACGGATGGTGGAAATTCCATGACTGGAAAAAAGAAGATTCACCATTATACGCAAAAGAAATTGGTTCAGGTCCATATGAATTAGTAGAATGGGATAGAACACAACAAAAAGTTACATTAAAAGCATTTGACGGTTACTGGAGAGGTCCAGCAAAAGTTAAAAATGTAGTTATTTGGGGAGTAGATGAATGGTCAACAAGAAAAGCAATGTTAGAAAAAGGTGAAGCAGATATTGCTGCAGTTCCTGCACAATACTTAAGCCAAATTAAAGGAAATCCTGATTTAGAAATTATTGAAGGATTACCAACAGTATCAGTAACAACATTAAACTTCAACTGGCAAGTAAAACCAGATTCACCATATATTGGAAGCGGAAAATTAGATGGACAAGGTATACCTGTAGATTTCTTTGCTGATAAAAACGTTAGATTAGCATTTATTTACTCATTTGATTACAAAAAGATGATCGATGAAGTATTAGATGGTTATGGTGAATTAGTACCTACAGCATTACCAAAAGGATTCTTAGGTTATGATGATAACTTACCAAAACCAAAATTCGATTTAGCAGAAGCAACAAAATACTTCAAGAGAGCATTTAGAGGTCAATTATGGAGAAAAGGTTTCAAAATGACAATTCTTTACAACACAGGAAATGCTGCAAGACAAAAATCAGCAGAATTATTAGCTGACTCATTAAAGAAAATCAATCCTAAATTCCAAGCAGAAGTTAGAGGAGTTCAATGGCCAACATTCTTAGACGCAAGAAAGAACGGTAAAATGCCATTATACATCTTAGGTTGGTTAGCAGATTATCCAGATCCAAATAACTTCATTTACACATTCTACGATTCAAAAGGTGATTATGGTTATTACTATGGAGAAAAATATGATCAATTTGCAAACAAACCTCAAGCATTCTTTGGCGGAAAATCATTAAATGAAATGATTGAAGAAGCAGCATCATTAACAGATCCAAAAGCTAGAGAAGAAATATACATTAAAGTACAAGAATTCGTAATTAGAGAAGGATTAGGTGTTCCATTATATCAACCAGTTGGTGTAAGGGTACACAGAAAATGGTTAAAAGGTTGGTATCCAAACTCAATCAGACCAGGTGACGATTATTATCACTATTGGAAATCAGACAAATAATTTAAATTTTTAAAAATAATAACTTTTATTTTCTTTTAAAGGGGAGGGGAAGGTCCTTCCCCTTATTTTTTTGTTTTTTGAATGTTATGTTTCTATGGTATAATATATTGGTTTTTAATAAAAATCTATGGAGGTGCTTGTATGACGGCGTATATTATTAGGAGGTTACTATTACTACCTCTTATAATTTTTGGAGTTACATTAATAGTTTTCTCCATGATGCAACTGCTTGGAGAAGACCAGTTATTAGCTGCATATGTAGATCCTAATTCTTTAGACAAAATGTCAGTAGAAGAATTAGAGATGGTTAAAGAAAAATATGGGCTAAATGATGATCCATTTACAAGATATGTAAAATGGATTGAATCAGTAGCTCATGGAGATTTGGGTTGGTCAATTGTTGGTAAAGAACCAGTTGCAAAAGCTATTATTCACAGATTACCTTCTACAGTAGAACTTGCATTATATGCAATATTTCCAATAATAGGTGTTGGAGTTTGGCTTGGAGTACAAGCTGCGCTGCATAGAAATAAGTGGCAAGACCATTTAATAAGAATTTTCTCAATAGTGGGATGGTCGTTCCCAGACTTTGTTTTTGGTTTAATAATTCTTATGGTGTTTTATAGTTGGCTCGGATGGTTCCCCCCTGGAAGAATTAGTCTGCAGGTTGAAAATATAATCAACTCGCCAGGCTTTCATCAATATACAAAATTAGTTACAATAGATGGATTATTAAATGGAAGATTAGATGTATTTTGGGATGGGCTCAGGCATTTAATAGGTCCTATTTTAACATTATCTTACTTATGGTGGGCATATTTAATTAGAATTACAAGATCATCAATGTTAGAAGTTTTAAGTAAAGATTATGTAAGAACTGCAAGAGCAAAAGGATTATCTGAAAGAGTTGTTATCAATAAACACGCTAAAAGAAATGCTTTAATTCCTGTTGCTACAGTAGCAGGTTCTATGATTATTGGATTGATAATGGGCGTTATTATAGTTGAAACAATATTTGTTAGACCAGGTATTGGAAGTTTTGCAGCAAAAGCTGCAGGACAATTAGACTATGCTTCAATAATGGGTATGTTATTGTTCTCATCATTATTATTGATTGTTGGAAACTTAATAATCGATATATCATATGCATTAATAGACCCAAGAATTAGATACGAGTGAGGTGAGTTGAAGTGAACGAAGAATACAAAAGAGCGCTCAGGAAATTCTATAAGAACCCTTCAGCAATGTTGGGATTAATATTATTAATATTTTTTATTTTAATAGCTTCTTTTGCACCATTATTAGCACCACCACAAATTCCAATTGATCCTGAAATAGAAAATATGGAATCTATGTTAAATAAATTATCAGAAACAAAAGATAAATCTATAATAGATGATTTAACAAGCTCATTTTCAGATTATTATGACTTTACATATGGCTTTTATCTTGATTATGCAAATGATGTGAAAAAATTAGAAAAAACGTTAAAAAATTATCAATCTAATAAAAGTGAAGAAAATCTAAAAGCATTAATTGATGAACTAACTCCTCTAACAGAAGATTATGTATTGGATACATCCTACTTGGAAAATATTCAAAAGAATTTAAAGGATAAAAAGAAATTTAATGCAGCTTTAAAAGATTTAGAAAATGGTGTAAAAAGCTTTTTAGCAAAAGCTACAAATGCTGAAAAAATGAAAAAAGAGTTAGATGAAATAAATTCAAAAAATAATTCAGTAGATGAATTTTTACCAGCAGCAAAAAAATACTTTAAAGATTTAAAATCTAATTATATTAAGGATTTACACTATGATCCATACTTGATGCCTATTGTAACATATGAAAATACACCTCAACCACCTTCAAAAGGTCATCCTTTTGGTATAAGTAATGGTAGAGATATATATTATGGTGTAGTATGGGGAACAAGGACAGGTTTTAAAATTGGTATTATTGTTGTTGTTTCAGCAACTTTAATAGGATTATTTATAGGATCCATCTCAGCTTACTTTGGCGGATGGGTTGATGAAGTGTTAATGAGAATTACAGATATCTTTATGTCCATTCCATTCATGCTATCAGCTATGGTTTTAACTACAGTTTTAGGAACAGGTCTTGATAAAGTTATGATTGCCATGATTGTTTTTGGATGGATGGGTTCTGCAAGGTTAATCAGAGGTAATATATTACAAGCTAAAAATGACCAATATGTTTTAGCTGCTAAAGCATTGGGTGTAAGAGATTCTAAAATAATCGTTAAACATATTTTGCCTAATACAATTTTCCCTGTATTAATCCAGGCTTCAATGAGGATAGGTTCAATGGTTATTACAGCAGCAGTATTAAGTTTCTTGGGTGTAGGTGCTCCACAAGGTTATGCAGATTGGGGATCAATTTTAAACTATGCAAGAAACTGGATTTTAGGTGGAACTGGTGGAGCATTTGAATATTGGTATACAATAGTATTCCCAGGTACAGCAATGGTATTATTTGTTTTAGCATGGAACTTAGTAGGAGATGCATTAAGAGATATCTTTGATCCGAAACTACGTGGTTAGTTGAAAGGAGGCTAATGATGAAAGACCCAATATTAAAGGTCAATAATTTACATACATATTTCAATACAGAAGATGGTGAAGTAAGAGCAGTTAGGGGAGTATCCTTTGAGGTTCACGAAGGAGAAACACTAGCTATAGTTGGAGAATCAGGTTCGGGTAAGTCGGTAACCTCATTAAGTATTATGAGATTGCTCGATGAAAATGGAAGAATCGCTGAAGGTGAAATATTATACAAAGGTCAAGATATAAGCAAAATTCCAGAAGATGATATGAGACATATAAGAGGAAAAGAAATTGCAATGATTTTCCAGGAACCAATGACAGCATTAAATCCAGTATTTACAGTAGGTGATCAAATAATAGAAATGATAATGCTTCATATGGGAATGGATGAAAAATCTGCAAGAGAAAGAGCAATAGACTTATTAAGAAAAGTTGGTATTCCTGAACCAGAAAAACGTGTTGACCAATATCCACATGAATTATCTGGTGGTATGAGACAAAGAGCCATGATTGCTATGGCATTATCATGTAATCCAAAAGTTTTGATTGCTGATGAACCTACCACTGCATTAGATGTTACCATTCAAGCACAAATATTAGAATTAATGAAAGAATTGCAAAGAGAATATGGTATGGCAATTATCTTTATAACTCATGATTTAGGTGTTGTTGCAGAAATGTCTGATAAAGCAGCTGTTATGTATGCTGGAAAAGTTGTAGAATATGGTGATATAGTATCTATATTCAAAAGACCTAAGAATCCATACACATGGGGTTTAATGCAATCTATACCTAAATTAAACGAAGAAGTAGACAGATTAATGTCTATTCCAGGGACAGTTCCTAACCCAAGAAGATTCCCTAAAGGTTGTGGATTTTCCAATAGATGTTTCTTAGCAAAAGAAAGATGTAAAGATGAAATGCCTGAATTGATGGAAGTTGAACCAGGACATTACTCAAGATGTTTCTATATAGATGAATTAGTAAAAGAAGTAGAGAAATCAAGGGTAGGTGAAAAATAATGTCTCAAGATAAAAAAATATTATTGCAAGTAGATAATTTAAAAAAATATTTCCCTGTTAGAGCTGGCGTTTTTAAAAGAGTTGTAGCTCATGTTAAAGCTGTTGATGATGTTTCTTTTAAAGTATATGAAGGTGAAACAATTGGATTAGTTGGAGAATCTGGTTGTGGTAAAAGTACAACAGGAATGACAATTTTAAGATTATTAAATCCTACAGCAGGTAGAATAGTTGTAGATGGTTTGGATACAACACCTTTATTTTTACCTAAAACAAGAGCAAATAAATATATACATGAAATATATGTAAGTAGATTTAATGAGTTAAAAAATAAATATAAATCAGAAGATGAAGTAATAAAAAATCTTTCAGATGAAATAGATAAAAAATATGCAAAAATATATTTTGAAAAAGGATATCATGGATTACATAATGAAATGTTATCTAACTTAAATGAAAAAAGAAAATGGTTTAGAAGAAACATGCAAATTATATTCCAGGATCCATATTCTTCATTGAACCCAAGATTAAGAATAAGAAGTATAATAGCAGAAGGTTTATTTACACATGGCCTTGTAAAAAGCGGAGCAGAAGCAACAGAAAAAATAAAAGATTTATTAGAAAAAGTTGGTTTATCATCAGAATATATATATAGGTTCCCACACGAATTCTCAGGTGGTCAAAGACAGAGAATTGGTATTGCAAGGGCATTGGCATTAAACCCAAAACTAATTGTTGCTGATGAAGCTGTTTCTGCATTAGATGTATCTATTCAATCACAGGTAATAAACTTATTAGAAGATTTACAAAAAGAATTTAAATTAACATATGTATTTATTGCTCACGACTTGGCCGTAGTTAAACATATTTCAGATAGAGTTGCAGTTATGTATCTTGGTAAAATAGTAGAATTAGCAGACAAGAAAACATTATTTGATAATCCATTACATCCATATACAGTATCATTAATGTCTGCTATACCAATACCAGATCCTGAATACAAGAAAAAGAGAATCATTTTGCAAGGAGATGTTCCAAGTCCTATTAATCCTCCAAGTGGATGTAGATTCCATACAAGATGTCCAATAGCAAAAGACATTTGTTCTAAAAAAGAACCACCACTAGTAGATATGGGTGATGGACATATGGTAGCTTGTCACTTTGCAGGACAATTTAAAGGATAATAATATAAAACTAAAAACAAAGTGCCGATCCAGTTTTTGGATAGGCACTTTGTTTTTATAAAAAGTAAGAATACAATTTTTTTGATTTAAATGGAGATTTATTCTTATTGACAAAAATAAATAAAAATGATAAAATATAGCATTGATAGAATTAAAAATTTTATAAAATAAACAGAATATAACATAAATAATATGTTAATATTTTAAGGAAATGAAGGAGGATATAATGAGATTAAAACTATATTTAGATTATGAAGAATTAAATTTACCAATACACTATAATCATATTATACAAGCGATGATTTTAAAATATATAAATAATAAGGAATATGCAGAGTTTATACATGATAAAGGTTATGAATATGGAAAAAGAAAATATAAAATGTATACATTTTCAAGAATATTCGGTGAATATGAAATAAAAAAGAATTTTGTGAAATATAAAAATCAAGGACAATTGATTATATCTTCAGCAGATAATCAATTAATGATGTATTTAATGGATCAGATGTTTAAAAATCCAATAATTGAATTATTAAATCAAAAAATAAAAATAACGAAAATAGATTATTCTTCTATAATACCTTCTGAAGAATTGCTTGTAAAAACAAAATCTGCAATTACAGTTTACTCTACATTTGAAAAAGACAAAAAGAAGAAAACATACTATTACTCTCCTTATGAAACTGAATTCAATGAATTAATAAAAAGAAATTTGATAAATAAATATAAAGCTTTTTATGGTAAAGAACCAAAAAGCGATAATTTTTATATTAAGCAAACAAAAAATCCAAAAGAAGTAATTTCAAAATACAAAAACATAATCATAAAAGGTTGGATGGGCCAATTTAAATTAAAAGGCGATCCAGAATTACTTCAATTTGCATATGATAGTGGTATAGGAAGTAAAAATTCAATAGGTTTTGGATGTATAGAAAAAATATAAGGGGGTGGATTTGTGGATGAAAAAATACCTATATCTTATTTAACATCGGAATTATGGCGTATTTTTTTTAGAAAAGAAAAGAAAAAGTTTTCATATGAAGAAGTGAAAAAACTTTTAGGTTTAGAAAATGATTATAATCCAGAAATTATGAGTGAATTAAAATTTTTGGAGTTAGAAGATGAAAATGAAAAAAATGTAAATCAAAAATTAGTAAATGTTTTTTCAACAGTTAAAAAAAGTAATAATTCAAAAAAAATTAAAAGTTATTTCCCATTAAGTATAATTGAATATGAAAATAATTATGAAAAAATAATATTTCCTGATACCCAAAATACCACTACATATGAGGAAATAATAAATAATTTAAAAGAGGATTTTAAAAAAGATCAATCATTAAAAAAGATATTGTTTTTAATGGAAAAACATCTTTCATTCGTTCCAGCAACAACAGGTGAAGAAACAGAAATATCATTATATGAACATTCTAGAGTAAAATCTCAGATTTATACATCATATATATTAGCAGAAAACAAAGAAAAACCATTCCTTCTTTTACACGGAGATATGTCTGGAACACAAAAATTTATATATACAATAAACACTAAAGGAGCTTTAAAATCTTTAAGAGCTCGTTCAGTCTATTTACAATTATTACAAGAAGTATTTGTTGATAAATTATTAGAGGAATTAGACCTATCAAGAATTCATATTCATTTTATTGGTGGTGGCAATTTTTATTTAATATTACCTAATACTGAAAAAAATAAAAAAATTATAGAAAAAGTTATTTCAGAATTTAATAATTGGATAATATCTAATCATCCTGAATTACAAATAATAACAAATTTAGAAGAATTTTCTATTTCGGAATTAAAAGATAATATAGCAAATGTATTTAGTAGAAGTTCAAAAAAAATAAATGAAAAAAAATATCATCCATATACATCTGAAACCTTAAGTGAATTATTTAAAGTAAAATATGAAAAAGTATCTTCTGATAAAATATGTGATGTTTGTAATGTCTATACAGAAAATCTTATAGAAAAAAATGATTTAAAAGTATGCCATTTTTGTGATTCAATGATAGAATTTGGAAAAGATTTAATAGAAGGTAATGCGGTAATAGAAGATCCATACGGTTATTTAGAAATATTTAATAAAAGATATGTAGTAGTTAAAGAAATAAACAAAGATCAAAAGGGATATATATATAATTTAGGAAAATATTTAAAAAGACAAAATAAACTAACCCCAATTTTATTGTCATTATATACTCCTAAATCACATACAACATTAGAGGAATTAAGTGAAAAATCTATAGGTAGAAAATTAATAGGTGTATTTAGATCAGATGTGGATAATCTTGGTTCTATATTTTCAACATATATAGAACAACCATCTTTACAAAAAGTAAGTACATTATCAAAAATGCTTAATAGATTTTTCTCATCATATATACCTACAATATGTGCCGGTAAAATACCTAAAAAATATGAAAAAAGAATCTTTTATGTAAACGAGAACAATTCTCCTGAAAGGAATGTAATGATAATATATGCTGGTGGAGATGATTTGTTCTATATTGGAGCTTGGAATGAAGTGTTTGAAAGTTCATTAGAAATAAAAAATATCTTCGATGATTTTGTAAAAAATCCAGATATAACTCTATCAGGTGGTTTGGTTTTAGAAAACAATAAGACTGCATTAAAATGGTTGGCGGAATTTTCAGGAAGTGCAGAAGATATGGCTAAATCAAATAAAAAAGATGGAAAAGAAAAAGATTCATTAACATTAATGCCAGACTTTACTATGAAAAACTCAACCTTTTTCTGGAATGATATAGAAGATATATATAAGCTTATAAGAAAAATAATTGGGGAAGACAGAATAAGTAATGAAAATCAAAAAGTTAATATAAAAGATTATAAAAATAATATAAGTAGATCATTATTATATAAACTTTTTGGTATATCTCAGAATGTCGTTTTAAAAGATTCTGAACAAGAAAGAGAAGAAGAAGAAAATTTACAAAAACCATTACTATATTATACATATGCAAAAGGTAATGAAGAAGATAAAAAAATAATTGGAAGTATATTAGACGAAAAAATAAATAGTAAATTATTTAAAACAATACAAATAGTAGATTTATACATTAGAAAATAAAGGGGGCGGAAAAATGTCAATTGATAATGTTGTTAACAGGATTAAAAATTTAAAAACTTTTGAAGATTATGATACCGAGCAGATGATAAAAGATGCAGAGATAATAGCTGAAACCGCACATAAAAATGGAGCTAAAACAAATCAAATCAGAAAGATACATACTCATATAACAAAAATATATTCTGCTGTATCTTCAAGGAATTTAGAAGATAACATTATTCCACAGGATATTAAAGATGAAATACTATTTATAAAACCATTAATAGCTTATAATACTGTAAGAAATTCAAATTTATCAGATTTAAAAAGAGTATTAGATCCTTCTATAGATAAAATAAAATCGATAAAATCGTTTGAAAAATTTAAAAAATTTTATGATTCAATAGTAGCTTATTTTAAATTTTATGAAGAAAATAATAAAGTAAATTATAAAGGGGGTAAAAGATAATGACGGGGAAAATAATTGAAAAAATAATTATAAAAGGGAAAATTGAGTTAAAAAGTGGTTTACATATAGGAGGAGCAGATTTTGGTATTAGTATAGGAGGTATTGATTCACCAGTAATAAGAAATCCTTTAACAAATGAACCTTATATACCTGGTAGTTCATTAAAAGGAAAAATGAGATCATTATTGGAAAAGGTTTTAGATGTTGATTTTGAAACATTTGGTTCTGGTAAAAATAAAGTAAAAAGACACGAATGTAACGATGAAAATTGTAAAGTTTGTAGGCTTTTTGGATCTTCTATTGACAAAAATAAAAGTATTCCATCGAAAATAATAGTAAGAGACTCATATTTGACAAAAGAAAGTAAAGAATTATTGGAAAAATTAGATACAGATTTACCGTATACAGAATGGAAAACAGAAAATTCATTAGATAGAATTACTGCAGCAGCGAGTCCGAGGCAAATAGAAAGAGTACCTGCAGGTACAAAATTTGAGTTTGAAATTGTATATAATGTAGAAAATGAAAATCATAAAAAAGAAGATATAGAAAACATCTTTAAGTTATTAGAATTAGTAGAAGAAGATTATTTAGGTAAAGGTGGATCAAGAGGTAATGGTAAAGTTGAGTTTACAATAGAAAAAATTGCAAAAAAAGATAGAGAATATTTTATAAATGGAAATAATTTATTTGAAAAAGAATATGGGTTATCTCCAAAAGAAATGTTAAATAAACTCCAAGAAATACTGGAGTGATTATATGGGAGTATATATAGTAGAATTAAAATTTAAGTCGTTTATCCATAAAACTTCGCATAAGGATGATGAAACTACCGAATTACCAAATTCAAATACTATATTAGGAATGTTAGGGAATTCATTAAATAAAATAAAACCTGATGAAGAAACATATGAATTTATTAATTCTATAAGATTATCATCATTATTTCCAAAAATAAAAAACGAATATTTAATTCCTAAACCATTCAAATTACCTGAAAAAATTGAAGCAGAAAAATTCAAAAAAATAAAAAAAGCCCCATATATATTTTTATCAAACTTAGAAAATTGGTTAAAAAATGCAAAAATACCAGATGAATTTAAATCAATTAAAACTATATTACCAGGGGTGGCAATAGACAGAATAGAAAATTCAACAGCTTTATATTTAGTTAGTGCTTTGAGTATTAAAGATGCTTTTTATTTCCTAATTGAATTACCAGAAGAACAAAAACATAATCTAGAAATTGCGTTAAGAATCTCTGAAGATGAAGGATTGGGCGGATATAGAAAAACAAGGGGATTCGGCGCATTTGATTTTGAAATTAAAGAAACAAAAAATACATTATTTGAAAAATATTTATATAGCGATAAATACAATTATATATTAAACCTAGGAATGTATATACCAACAAAAGAAGAAATATACAAAATTACAGACAAATCTTATTATAAAATAAAAGAATATAGATCATTTGACACAAGAAGTGGCGATTTAAAACCTACAGTAAAATATTTTGAAGAAGGAAGTTTATTCGATTTTGAAATAAAAGGGAAAAATGTGAAGACAACAATAAACAATAGTATTATTTCTGGAACTCCAATATATTTAAAAGTGAATTGGAGTGATATAAATGTTTAAAAAAATAAAAATTAACGTAAAAACACTAACACCTCTTTACATAGGGGGAACAGATTCAGAAATTCCAATTAGTGAGTATGCAAAAAAATCAGAAGTTAATTCTAAAGGGAAAAACAGTATACATTTATTAAGAATGAATAAAAAGTATTATATTAAGTACATGCAAGAATCTGGAAGAGCCTTTGAAAAATATATAGATAAAATTTCTGAATATAAAAAAGATGCTGAATATATTTATTCTTGTAAAAAAGGGTTAGGATTTAATGAAAATAGAGCAAGAACAATAAGAGCACATATAAGAACTATAGACGGAAAATTAATGATTCCTGGATCGTCCATTAAAGGTGCTTTTAGAAATGCGATTAATTATTATTTTTTAAAGGAAGATAAAAAATTCATATTAGATTTAAATAATTGTATTTCAGAAGCTATAAGAAATAGGCAAATAAAAAGAAAAACTTCAAAGTCTAATAATTTCAAATTAAAAGATTTATATAAAAATATTGAGAAACATTTAATAAGTAAAAAAATTGGAGGCAATAATCAAAATAAAGATTTCTTAAGAACATTAAGATTTGAAGATATTGTTTTAGATGAAAATATCGAAGCAAGTATATATGGAGTTAGAATTTTTCATTTAACAAATAATAGATTTGAAGTAAAAAGAGGTGCTCCGATATTTTTAGAAGCAATACCTAGAAATATAAATTTCACAATATCTATTACATATGATGAATGGTTAGCGAATGAAATGGGAAATTTAATAACTCCAAAAGATATAGAAAAAATAATAAAAACATATTATGAAGATATAAAACAACAAGATTATCTTTTGAATTATACCGAAAAAAGTTATACACTAAAATTTAAAGATAACTTTGACAATAAATTCGAATATGAAGCTGAAGACTACGAAAAGTACCTATCTTCTTTTAAAACAATTTTAAATATGATAAAAGATATGGGAAATCTAAGAATAGGAAACTCCTCAGGATGGAGTTATGTGTCATTATTTAATTTATTAAATGAAAATAATAAAATAGCTTTAAGAAATAGGTTATACAGAGATCATGGTGATTTGCCGGCACCAGCATCAAGGAAATTAGTGGTATATAAAAATGAAGATGCATTTTCCCCATTAGGTTGGTTAAAAATAAATAATATAGAGGTGGAATAGTTGTTTTTTGCAAAAATTGAAACATATTTTGAAGGAGAAAAAGAAAAAATAAATAAAGATTTGATATCTTACATTACATATAATTATTTTAATTTTAAAATCAATGATTTAAAACCACCATATTTAAAAATCACAGGACCATTTAAAGGTAGAAAAACGTATGGATTAAAAATTGCTACAATGTATAAGCCTTTAGCTAGAACAATAATTATATCCCTAAATAATTATTATAGGAAATATATTGATTATAATGGAAATCAAATTAAATTATGGTCAATTGAATATAATAATTATCCTCGAAATTATATAATAGAAAAAGTAAATATAAATGAAAAAATCATTTCACTAAAAACCATTACACCTATTATTTTTAAAAAAAATATTTTTTATGAACTTGACCAAAAAAGAAAAGAATTTGAAAAATATATGAAAATAAAAACAACAGATATTTTGCCAAATCTAAAAAGTTTTTCCTTAAAAAATTATGATGAGAATTATTGGAAGGGGAAATTAGAGTTTGAGATTTCAGAATTATGGCATTCGCCATTTCTTTTATATTTAGAAACATTTGGATTAGGTAATAAAATTGAAAATGGATTTGGAGAATTAGGCCGAATTTAATCGGCCTTTTTTATTAAAAAAGATTATTTATTAAATAATTATCAAAAATTAAACCAAAAAATAACAATGTTAAATAAAATATAGTTTGATATACGAATTATATGCCGAGATCCGGGGAAATAAAAATCGTCTAAAATATTTATTATTAGTGAATCACAATTTTGTAACTATGTAACAATCAGGTTAATTCATAAAAATTAAAGAAAAATGAGGGGGATCCGGAAAACACAAAAAATTCTAAAAATATCTTCATTAGTGAATTTAATATTTAGTAAACCGCACGATAAAGGAAATGAAAAGAAAAGGTGTTATAATAATAATCAGTATTTCTACGTGTTTTTAATCTACCTATGAGGTATGGAAACGTATTGATAGTTTCAAGGTATTCGCCTCCTTTCTTTCAAAGTTTTTAATCTACCTATGAGGTATGGAAACTGTTCCCATACCAAAAGCGTTACCGCCACTTTTAATTCTAGTTTTTAATCTACCTATGAGGTATGGAAACTTCTTCAAGTGTGTTGTATGATTGTAAATCTAAAAGGGTTTTTAATCTACCTATGAGGTATGGAAACCCATTTTTCTACCATTTTTATTGCTTTTCCCAATTCGTTTTTAATCTACCTATGAGGTATGGAAACCTATCGTTAAAAATCCATCACGTCCAGCAAATATTTGAGCGTTTTTAATCTACCTATGAGGTATGGAAACTGGGTAATTCAGAATTTGCAATTTTGTTTTTCAAAATCGTTTTTAATCTACCTATGAGGTATGGAAACTCAAATACTGAATTTAACCTTTCTCTTGTTTCTTGTTTAAGTTTTTAATCTACCTATGAGGTATGGAAACTAAATATCGAAATTTTCGCTGTCTATTGCTTTATCAAGTTTTTAATCTACCTATGAGGTATGGAAACTAATTGCTATTTCATCTAATTCATTATTTTTCTGGTTTTTAATCTACCTATGAGGTATGGAAACTACAATAAAATTTTTCACCCTCTCCATTACACTAAAAATAGTTTTTAATCTACCTATGAGGTATGGAAACCTATCGATCAACCACTTTGTTTTTTCCCATAAGATATTCAGTTTTTAATCTACCTATGAGGTATGGAAACTAATTGCTATTTCATCTAATTCATTATTTTTCTGGTTTTTAATCTACCTATGAGGTATGGAAACTACAATAAAATTTTTCACCCTCTCCATTACACTAAAAATAGTTTTTAATCTACCTATGAGGTATGGAAACGTTTTAATTCTTCTTCTATTTCTGATATTCTTTGTTTTATGTTTTTAATCTACCTATGAGGTATGGAAACATGGTATTTTCCCGTGTCACCTTCTTCACGAACTTTAGAGTTTTTAATCTACCTATGAGGTATGGAAACATTATTGCCTCTAATCCTCTTTCTTTTAAAAGTTGAATGTTTTTAATCTACCTATGAGGTATGGAAACTAACCCCTCCTATTTTTGTAATTTCTTTTGCTGTTAAAGTTTTTAATCTACCTATGAGGTATGGAAACGATTTTAAATACTCAATAAACTTGTTTGAATTCACTGGTTTTTAATCTACCTATGAGGTATGGAAACTGTGTATCGTCTATATAATGTTCAACATATGATGTGCTGGTTTTTAATCTACCTATGAGGTATGGAAACTTTAAATCATCTAAGACATTTTTAACTAATTCATTAGGTTTTTAATCTACCTATGAGGTATGGAAACAACGTTTCTTGACATTTCCTTAATCTTACCGTTGGCGTTTTTAATCTACCTATGAGGTATGGAAACCTTCTGAGTAAATTTCGCTATCTTTGAGGATACTTGTGTTTTTAATCTACCTATGAGGTATGGAAACGAGGAAAACTTCAATATCCCGTATTTATCAAATACGAGGTTTTTAATCTACCTATGAGGTATGGAAACTGATGGCTTGTTTAGCTATTCTTCTATTTTTTCTTTGTTTTTAATCTACCTATGAGGTATGGAAACATATTATATTGATTTGCTCTATAATCAATAGTACTCGTTTTTAATCTACCTATGAGGTATGGAAACCAGGGGGGTGTTCCCCCTGATTATAATTTCCTGATATAAGTTTTTAATCTACCTATGAGGTATGGAAACGACGTCATGATTTCATACTTATTAATTGCATAAAAAGTTTTTAATCTACCTATGAGGTATGGAAACGAGATTTCCATCTTGTGACATCATTACTTCGTATTTGTGTTTTTAATCTACCTATGAGGTATGGAAACGGGTCGCCGCTTGCGGCCCAGTAGAATTTTTTGCCGTCGTTTTTAATCTACCTATGAGGTATGGAAACATCATAAAAAAAGAGCGAGGCTTACGCCTCACTCTTTTGTTTTTAATCTACCTATGAGGTATGGAAACTACGCCTCACTCTTTTCGAACTTTTCAACTTCGTTTTTTGTTTTTAATCTACCTATGAGGTATGGAAACATGTGTCTGCGTACATGTTTCTTATTGCTTTGTTGTCTGCAGTTTTTAATCTACCTATGAGGTATGGAAACGAATCCATATTCTTTTATTTTGTCTTCTGCGTATTCAGTTTTTAATCTACCTATGAGGTATGGAAACTGTTCCCAAATACCAGAACTAGGACTTCTTTTTGGTTCGTGTTTTTAATCTACCTATGAGGTATGGAAACGAAACAGTTGTTACCTTTGTTCTAAAGCTACCTTGTTTAGTTTTTAATCTACCTATGAGGTATGGAAACCTTGTTTTACTATTCTACTATTAACCACTTATTATAAAGTTTTTAATCTACCTATGAGGTATGGAAACTACACAAAACTACCGAACTTTCTTTTTGCGAATACCGTTTTTAATCTACCTATGAGGTATGGAAACAGCAAATGGTAAGTTTGTAGAAAATTGTATATTATAGTTTTTAATCTACCTATGAGGTATGGAAACGTCATAACTTTGTTGTAAGTTAATACTGCTCCATCGTTGTTTTTAATCTACCTATGAGGTATGGAAACCGCATATTTAACTCTGCCGGCCATTTTTACACCTCCCAATCATTGTTTTTAATCTACCTATGAGGTATGGAAACCGAAGGTAATAAACACCCCTTTCGGGGTGTTTATAAAAAGTTTTTAATCTACCTATGAGGTATGGAAACTTGATTTACAATGTGAATTAATAAAAAGGAGGAATTTGCGTTTTTAATCTACCTATGAGGTATGGAAACCCCTAGCAACTTCACCGTAAGGTGGAAATTCTATAATAGTTTTTAATCTACCTATGAGGTATGGAAACATTACAAGAAAACTTAAGTGAATATGATGAGTGTAAAGTTTTTAATCTACCTATGAGGTATGGAAACTAGATTTTTCTGCGACTACTGGAATAATTTCTACTGTTGGTTTTTAATCTACCTATGAGGTATGGAAACACATAATAACCCGGTTTTTTGATGCCGAGTTTCTTACGTTTTTAATCTACCTATGAGGTATGGAAACAACTTCCGTCTGTGTATATTGTTACTTTATTTTTTGTTTTTAATCTACCTATGAGGTATGGAAACATATATTAAACCAACGGCAAAACCAATGATTGCAAACAGTTTTTAATCTACCTATGAGGTATGGAAACGTTTAAAGCTAATCTTTTATTCTTAAGATCTTTTCTGGTTTTTAATCTACCTATGAGGTATGGAAACTGAGCTGCTTCTAGTTCGCCAGCAGCTACTTTTTTGGATATGTTTTTAATCTACCTATGAGGTATGGAAACGTAGTGAGATTTGGCGAATTTGAAAACATTTTCCATTTGTTTTTAATCTACCTATGAGGTATGGAAACTCGAGGGAAACTTTATCCCCTTCTCTCTTTCTTTTGTTTTTAATCTACCTATGAGGTATGGAAACTTTATCGATTTCGTATCCTATTCCTTCTATTTTTACTAGTTTTTAATCTACCTATGAGGTATGGAAACTAATTTTTTGTTTTATTTCTGATTGTTTCTTTAATAAGGTTTTTAATCTACCTATGAGGTATGGAAACTAATTTTTTGTTTTATTTCTGATTGTTTCTTTAATAAGGTTTTTAATCTACCTATGAGGTATGGAAACAACATTGCAGGGATTATAAACCATATACTTATGAACAGTTTTTAATCTACCTATGAGGTATGGAAACAACATTGCAGGGATTATAAACCATATACTTATGAACAGTTTTTAATCTACCTATGAGGTATGGAAACATACCCCCTTAAATTTTTTTTATAAATCCTTTGTTTATTGAAAGTTTTTAATCTACCTATGAGGTATGGAAACGCATCCCCTTTGTTCCAGCGTCGTTTGTTGGTGGTTCAGGTTGGTTTTTAATCTACCTATGAGGTATGGAAACAGCAACCACCTTATAATATTCTGTTAAATTTGGGTAAAAGTTTTTAATCTACCTATGAGGTATGGAAACCAAATTTTGTGGAGGCGCCTTTTGATTCGATAAATCTGTTTTTAATCTACCTATGAGGTATGGAAACAAGACCTTTCTATCGCCAATGCTTTGTTTTTTGACTCATGTTTTTAATCTACCTATGAGGTATGGAAACGTGCGAGAAATTCATCTGATCCTTCGAAACAAAAAGTTTTTAATCTACCTATGAGGTATGGAAACGAGGATTTTACTCCTCTCTCAATTCAAATACTTTCTCGTTTTTAATCTACCTATGAGGTATGGAAACTGCCATTCATCATGCATATTAGCTACAAACTCATAATGTTTTTAATCTACCTATGAGGTATGGTATAAATATCCCTGGATCATTATTGATCCAGGGAATTTTTTTAGTTTGTAATTACTATTGAAATTTTTGAAATAAAGATAAATTAAACTTTTTAGTTTTTATAAAATGCGAATTTAGTTTTAAATGTCTAATATTAATTTAGAAAGTAAAATTATTATTTTGTATATTGCAAGTAATAAAATAAAAAAGAATAAAAAATATTTTTAAATGTCTGCTAATAATTTGAATATTATAAAACAAAAAAGAAGAGAAATCTCTTCTTTTTTTTAATATCAAATTATGGAGGTGATATATTTTTATAATTTTTAAAGAAAATAAAGAATGGAGGGATTATTATGAAAAAAATTATTTTGATTATTGTATTAATTACTCTAGTTATAAGCAGTTTTTCTAATGTTTTAAGTGTTGCAGATGATCTATTAAAATATTTATTAAAGAATTACAGTGATGATGTAGCAAAAAGTGGAATGAAAATATCATCTAAAACTTTATCAAGATTTATATCTAAATATGGGGATGATTTTATAAAATTATCTAAAAATATGGAATCATTTTTGTTAATGCCACAGTAAAATATGGGGATGATGCTATTAAATTTGTGTCAAGACATAATAAAGTTGCTATTGATGCAATAAAAAAGAAGGTAGAGTTTGCTACCTTCTTTTTATATTTTTAAATGTCTTATATTAATTTGGATTAAAAATAACAATTTGAATGGAGGGGAAAGGGTGTATAGTGCAAGTATATTTTTAAATGATTTATGTAATTACAAATGTATATATTGTTATAGGCATATTGGTAAAGGAGAAATAGAAAAAAGTAAAGTTTTTAATATTTTAGATCATTTAAGAAAAATGAATTTTTCTAAAATCTCTTTTGCTGGTGGAGAACCAACATTAGTAAGTTGGAATGTATTTGAGGCAATTGAGTATGCAAAAAAATTAGATTTTACAACTGAATTAATAACTAATGGAACAAATAAAATAAATTTTGATTACTTAGATATTTTAACTATAGATATTGATTCTTTAAAAGAAAATATGAATGAAAAATTAGGTAAATCAAAAAAACATTTTATAAGATCAGAAAAAATTATAGATGAAGCTTTAGAAAAAGAAGTAAAAGTTAAAATAAATACCGTAGTTAGCAAAATTAATATAGAAGATATTGAAGAAATAGCATATTGGATAAAAACAAAAAATATATATAGATGGAAAGTATTTCAATATTTACCTTCTATAGGAATTGCAAAAATGAATAAAAATAAATTAGAAATTTCAAAAAAAGAATTTCATGAAAAGATAAAAAGAATAAAAGAAATAATTAAGGATTGGAATGGTCAATTTATATATGAAGATAATGATTATATGTCAGGTGGGTATGCATCAATAGATCCAAAAGGGCATTTTTATGTGTCAGTAAAAAAAGATGGTGAATATAAAACAATAGATATTGGGGATGTTTTAGATTATGATATAGAAAAGTTTTTAAGCAATAAATATATAAATAAAGAAGTATTTTTAAAACGTTCAAAAATTAATTATATGTATTTTAATTCAGAAGAAATTTAAATGTCTCCTAATAATTTGAAAGAAAGAGAAGTGAGATAAATATTGGAAAGGTAACATTGGTTGGAGTAAAAAAATTGAAAATATAGAGGGGGTGGGTATTTGAATAAAATATACTCTTTTTTACGATATCAATATACAAGAAAATCTGGAACAAAAGCTTTAATAAATGGTAGAAAATTTAAAGTTATAAAAACTAATATAAAAGTTTGGTTTGAGTCAAAAGAATATATAATATGGAATGAAAAAATAAATGCAAATGGAAAAATATATTTTTTTGAAAAAAAATATAGCAAAAATAAAAATGAAATAGTAAAGATATCAAGAGTTTCCCATGATGAATATTTATTAAAAATACCTTTAAGAGAATATGAAAAAATAGAATATATAAATAATGATAAAGGTAATTTATTAAATGGAAAGAGTTATTCCATAATTTGGATAAGAAATAAGAATACTAATATAGAGTATGTAATAAATAAAGAAAATATCGATAAAAAAGAATACAATGAAGATTTAATAAAAAAAGCAGTTTTTACAATGGTTTATGAAATAATGGATTTTGGAGAGATTATCCCGAATAAAATGTATAATAATAATTATATAGCTATTAATGGAACAAAACCATTTGATAAAATATTTTCTAATATTATATATAGTAAATATGATTATAGAAAACCTAAAATATATGAAAAGGTTTCTAGATATACATTATTAGGAACAATATATATAAATCCATTTAATAAGAAAGAAAAATTATATTATAAATATTGGAATAATAAATATAAAAAAGCCAAAAAGGAATATTTAAAATTATTAAAACAAAGAAAAAAAATGATGGAGAAAGATTACGAAATAAATGGATTAAAAATAGATTTTGGTGATAAAGATAAAGTTTCATTATATGAATTAAAAAAAATAATTGTAATGGAGGGGAGAAATTGATTAAATTAAAAGAAATTGCAGAACAAAGAAATTTTAATAATATTAAGTTTTTAAAATTAGTTGGAGAGATTCTTAGTTTAAAAGAAATAAATACAATGGATTATGAGGTTAATGAATATGAATATCAAAAAATAATCAAATATATAAAAAAACTAGAAAAAGAAAATATTAAACAACTTAATGATTTATTTAAACCTGTTATTTCAGATATAAAAATAGAGATAAAAGAAGAAATTGAACCATTAAATTTAATGGGTAATTATAAGAAACTAGAAAATTTGTTAAGTCAATATTATAAAAATATAGATAGAGAAAATATGATAGCAATTTCGTTAAATCAGGATTTAGATGTGATAGGTATCCATAATATTAGTTTAGGTTCAGAAGATAAAACTGTAACAAGTGCGTCGAGTATTTTTAAACCGCTTGTTTTAACAGGAGCAAGGCATTTTATAATTGTTCATAATCATCCATTAACTAAATATATTCCAAGCAATGCAGATTATGAAACTAGAGATGCGATATTAATATCTTCGAAAATTTTAGGAATAGATTTTTTTGATTTTATTATTGTTGATGGTAAAGGTAAAATATTTTCATTTTTAAAACATGATATTATGAGATTATATTCAAGATATAATTTTACAAAGAAAAAACCTATACTTGTTAGAAATAAACCAGAATTAGATACAAATTATATATACGAACATTTACTATATATATAATATTATAGTTTTTAATTTTATTAAGAAGAGATATTTATCTCTTCTTTTTTTTATTTGTCTGCTAATAATTTGAAAGGAGGGATAGGATGATTAAAATGGTTGTTGATGGAAGATTAAGAGAAGGAAAAGGATATTATGTTGTAGCAGTTTTTAAAGGGGAAAATATAATTGATAAAGAAGAAGTTGGAATATTGTATGAAAAAAATAGAAGTAATATTGTTGAATTAAATGCAATATTAAGAGCTTTAAGATTAGCAAAAAGAAATTACAAAGATGAATATGTAACAATAATAACAGATAGTAAAAGTTCATATGAATTAATAACAGGAAAAGCAAAAGGTAAAAAAAATACAGCAATTGTAAATCAATGTAGAAAATTGTATAAACAATTACCTAAAGTTTCATTAATATGGAAAAGTAGAGAAAATGTAAAATATGCAGATAAAATAGCTAGATTTGTTGATGTATTTTAAAATAAGGGGTTAAATGCCCCTTATTTTCTTTGGGAGGTGGAATTATATTTGAAAAATTTTACTATATAACTCCATATGAAAATGCTATGAAAATATTTAAAAGTGGTTATATTTATTCAAGAGAATATGCTATAAGAAAAAATGTTATTGAAAAAGATTACTCTGATAGAGATGTTCAAAATAGAAGAAGATATAAAATATTGCCAAATAATAAAATGCTATATGAATATGTTCCGTTATACATAAATCCAAGAAATGCTATGTTATATAGATATTTAAAAGAAAAAAGAGATATTGTAATTTTAGAAATTTCAAATAAAATATTAAGAATATATGATCATTTTTTTTCTGTAAAAAACGCTTCTGCAGGTGATGCTATATTTACTAAAAACATAAAAGATTTAGAATTACTAAAAGAAATGATTTTTTCTAAAAATTGGAATGGAAATAAAAATTTAAAACAAATAATGCAATCAGAAGTGTTAATGTATGAAAAAATTAGTGTAAAATATATAGATGGGATAATAGTAAATTCAAGTAAAAATTATAGATCTTTAAGAAGATTTACCAATGTATCATATAATACACCATATATAAAAGATATATACTTTGAAAAACTATAAAGAAAGGAGAGATAATTTGATAAGACTAAGTCCATTTTCATTATTTGAATTTAAAAATGATGTAGATATTCTAGTAAATACAATAAACACAAAGGGATATATGGGAAAAGGTTTAGCTTTTGAATTTGCTTTAAGATATCCAGAAATGGAAAAGGAATATAAAGAAAAATGTTTAAAAAAAGAAATAAAACCTGGTAAAATATGGTTTTGGGAAGACAAAGAAATCATTGCTAATTTTCCTACCAAAGATGATTACAAGTATCCTTCAAAAATAGAATGGATTAGTAGTGGTTTAATAGATTTAAAAGAATATATTATAAAAAATAAAATAAAAAAAATAGCATTACCTATGCTAGGTTCAGGACTTGGTGGATTAAATTGGAGAATTGTGGAAAAAGAAATTGTAGAAAAACTTTTTGATTTAGATGCTGAAATTATAATTTGTCTTGATTTTCAAGCTGGCGAAAAAGAAAAAACAGGTATTGAAAATGCATTATATGAACTTTCTGATGCAAATATTATTAAAACTAATCCATTATTTGGAAGCAATATAAAAATAAATAGATTTAGAGAAATAATGAAAATAAAAGGTGTAGGTAAAAAGAGATATAAATATCTATTAAATAAATATTTTTAATAAAGCATTTAAAATGGAGGGAGGATATTATGCTAGAAAAAGAGTGGAAATATTTTATTACAGATGAAACTGAAATTAGTAAAATAAAAGAGAACTCAAAAAAAATAGGAATTATACAATGGTATTTAAAAAGTGATGAAAATAAGGAAGAAAGAATTAGCTTGAATTAATTCCTCAAAGAACTGGAATAATGAAAAGATGGACTAAAACAATTAAAGAAAAAACAGCTAATCCAGAAGTACGAATTGAGGAAGAAAAAACGTTTTTACCAGAAAAAGAGGATATACACAAATTATATGATTCTCCAGTAGTATTAAAGATAAGGCATATATACAAAAAAGATCCTGAAATAGTATTAGATGAATATTTTGAAATAAAAGATTTATTAGAATATGATAAAAAAGAAAAACATATATTAGAAGTTGAAGAAAAATCTAAAAAAGTCAATTTTGAATCTTTAGAAGAATATGGCATTTACTCTTTCAAAAAATTAAACGAAAAAGAAATGTTGAAATATAAGAATAAAAATATAGCTAAAAATCTAAAAAAAGAAGGAATGAAATCAATAAAAGAACTAATAGATTTTATTGAAAATAAATTAATAGGTGATATTACTGTAGTTATGCCTGTAGGAATTGCTTTTGAAAATTATATTAATAGGGAATCAAAAAAAATAAATAAAACGGAATTGGATTTTTTAAAAGATCTTACTTTCCAAAATATAGATAGATCTCCAGAACTTCAAACACTTCAAATATTAAAAAATAAGGGATTTAATATAAAAAAAGTCATATTATTCATATATTATCCTTTCAATAATATAACAAAAGAAGAAGTAGAAGAATTAGGTTTAGAGTATGAAAATGAATTAAATAAAATATATTATTATTTAAAATATGCAATTCAAAAATTTTTTGGAATAGATGTTGAGTATAGAAAAATTTATTTTGATACTGAAAATATAGAAACATCAAAAAATACTTTAAATGAAATATGGGAGTATTTGGATGAGATATTCAAAAAAGAAAAAGAAGTAATAATTGATATAGCTCCAGGAATAAAGTATATTGGTGTAATAATGGCATTATATGCATTATTTGATAGAAAAAGTTTTTATTATAAATATGAAAGACAATTTGATATAGTGAAAATTCCAGCTTTTGGAATAGATTGGGATTATAATTATATCGATGAATTAAATGCTATTTTCAAGTCATATAATAATACAAATTTTGAAGAAATAATTGATATACCAAAAGAATTATATGAAATATTAAATATAAGAGATAATGAAATATTACCTTTTTATCCTATTGGAGAAATAATTAATAGCTTTAAAGAAAAAAGAGAAATGCCTTTTGGCTATGGAGAACGATATTTTGATTTAATAGAAAATGAAGATTTAAAAAATTATTTGAAATATGGAATAATAAAAAAATGGTCACAAATGTGGATAGGAGATCAAATACCGGAAACAGTAGAACATTCACAAAGACATAGTAAAAGGTTAATGGAATTCACAGTTAATTTAATTAATACAATAGGAGAAGAAGAATTTTTAAAACCATTTAATGAAGAAGAATTAAATAGAGAATATACAAAAAATATAACTTATAAGGATTTAATTTACTTTTTATTGGGTGTATCAATTAATGTTCATGATTTAGGACATACGTACCCTATATTTAAAGATAGGAATGGAAATAAATTCTATTTAGATTCATTACCTTCATTAGTAAGGGATTTGCATAATGAATTAACGGTACAATTAATTGAAGATTATAATTATGATGTATTAGCTATAGAAAATGATTTTGAAGGTATATCATTAAGAAAAATTTTTATAGATAAAACATTAGAAGTCGTTTCTTCTATAAAGATGATATGTAAATATCATAGAGGATATTTGGGAGTTGATAGAGAGTCAAATAATAAAAAATTTGCAGAAATAATGAATTTAGATATAAGAAAATTAGAAGATGTGTTTAATCCAGATGATGAATTATTAAAAAGAATAACAATGTATTTAGCAAAATGGTTAAAGTTCATTGATGGAACAGATGTACAAGCTGATAGAGTAGTTACAGAAAATTATCATAAAAACAGGATAGAAAGAACTAAAAATGAAATCATTTATTTGATTGATAAATTAAAAAGCAATTATGAAATAAATGATAATTATTATAATTCAATAAATATAATAAAAGATAAGTTATCAAAACATACTAAAATAAATAACGAAAAAGAACTTATTGATGATATGAAATTAGTTGAAAAAGAAGCTGAAAAATTAGAAGGTTATGTATATGAAAATATTGATAATATGAATAATATGTTTGAATTAATAGATAAAATAGCATTTAAAGCTAGACAATTTGGACACTTTAATAAACATAAATCTGTTTCAGCAGTTATTCCAGAATGGTTGGAATATTCAAATAAAGATAATAATAAGAAATTGCATATTAAATTAATAAAAAATATAGAAGTTTCAGAAATCGATAATTCTACATTAGATAAAATAAAAAAAGATATTATTGATGAATTTAATAATTCGAACTTAGCAAAAGATATTAATATAAAAGAAGTTATTATAAGTTATTAAATAGCACCTTAGGGTGCTATTTTTTATATTGCTATTTTAAATGTCTAATTATAATTTGAAAAAATAATTCTCAAAGGAGGGGGTGTTTTGGGATATATGAAAAACTATATGTCTAATTTAGAAATCAAAGAAGATCTCATTTTAATGATTAATAATTTGAAAGAATCAGATTTTAATGAAATACTTATAGATTCTTTTAAAGAAAGTATTTATTTTACATTTACTAATAAAGGTCATCAATTAATAAAAATAATAAAATCAATTCCAAAAGTAATAAAATCAACGAGTGAGTTTTTAAAAAGCATAAAAATAGAAGATATAAAAAAATTTAAATTTAAAAAATTATTGTATATTCCAAAAAATATTTTATCAGAATCAAAAAAGATTATTCAAGAAAAATATACAGAGTTTAATAATTTAACTTTTAAAGAAAAAAAAGGAAAAATAGTAAATGTATTATTATTTTCATTAATGACATTAATAACAGCTGGTGGAGTAGATTTAGAAGGCGGGGTGCCCGATTTAGATATAAAACTTTTTGGCATAGGTGGTCATAGAAACATATTTTTTCATTCAATTATTATAGGATTTATTTTGGAATTCTCTTTAAGATTTATATTAAAACTAGTTCAAAAATCAAAAGAATATGGTTATTTACCTAGTAATATATTTTGGAAAACAATATATAACCTTTCTTTAAGAGAAGATGTATTAGTAAATGGTGCCTGGATAGGCCTTTCATTACATTTTTTTAAGGATGCAAATATTTTTGGTGGAAGAGTAAAACCATATTCTGGTATTAGAGGTAAAAGTATGAGTTTTCATAAAAGATTATTTGCAACAAATGGATTAATTGCAGGGATTTTTGGAATAAAAAAGAAAGATAATAATTAAATGTCTATTAATAATTTGAAAGGGGTGATATCTTGATTAAAATATCAGAAAATGTAAGAAGAAAAGTATCAAAATATGGTTTAAGAGAAAATGATGCTTTTATTATTATGAGATATGGAAGAAAAGCTAAAGGAAAAAGAGGGGCAACAATTTTTTATATACCAAAAAGAAAAATAGAAAACAATAAAGTACTAGAAAAATATAGAAATGTTTATGTTTTTGCTAAAGATAATATAGTTATTGATATCTTTAAAAATGCCAATTTTAAGATTTATTCTAAATGAGGGGAAAAGATGTATGTAATTATGGTATATGATGTAAATCCAAAAAAGGTTGCAAAGGTATTGAAAAAGTCGAGAAAATACTTAAATTGGATTCAAAACTCTGTTTTAGAAGGAGAGATTACCGAAAAAGATTTTAAAATATTAAAAGATTCTGTAGAAAAAATATTGGATAAAAATGTAGACACAATATACTGGTATATAATGAAAAATTCTATGAAACCCAGAACCTATATATTAGGAGAATCAAAAGGTAAAACATCAAATATAATTGTATAAAGGGGGTGAAGAATGGATACTATTTATGTATTTTTAGACGGCGAATTAAAAAGAAAGGATAGTACATTATATATAGAACCAAAAGATAAAAATAAAAATTCATTACATATTCCTTTAAAAAACATATCATCTTTAATGTTCTTTTCTGAAGTTACTTTAAACAAAAGATTATTGCATTTTTTTGCAAAGGAAGAAATACCCGCGTATTTTTATGATTATTATGGAAATTATATAGGTGCATTTTATCCTAGAGAAATGAATAAAATAGGCTTAACAATGATTAAACAATATGAAAATTACATAAACAAAGATAAAAGATTAAAAGTGGCTAAAAAGTTTGTTGAAGGTTCATCAGAAAATATGATAAGAGTTTTGGAAAATTACAAGAAAAATTATAATGATTTAGAAAAAATAATAAATTTAATGAGATCATTACAGAAAACAGTTGATTCACAAAATAATGTAAATGCAGTAATGGCAATAGAAGGAAATATTCGAAAAAATTATTATAAAGGGTTAGGTATTATCTTAAATAAAAACAATTTCACCTTTGAACAAAGAACGAAAAAACCACCTAAAGATGAGATAAACGCAATGATAAGTTTTGGAAATGTCATATTATACAATATTACATTAGCTGAAATATATCAAACATCTTTAGAACCTAGAATTTCTTTTTTACATGAACCAAATATGCGAAAATTCTCACTAAATTTAGATGTATCAGAAATTTTTAAACCAATTATTGTGGATAGAAGTATTATAACTTTGATAAATAAAAATATAATAAAAAAAGATGAAGATTTTACTCCAGTAAATGAAGGTGTTTATTTATCAAAAACTGGTCAAATTAAATTAATAGAAGAAATAGAAAAAAGATTAGAAACAAAAATTACATTATATAAAGATCAAAAAATATCATACAAAAATTTAATTAGATATGAATGTTATAAACTAATAAAACATTTAAAAGGAGAGGAGGAATATAAACCATATAAATTATGAGTATGTATTTAATAAGTGTATATGATGTTAACGAAGAAAGAGTAGGTAAAATACATAAAATTATGAAAAAATATTTAATTTGGCAGCAAAATTCAACATTTGAAGGATATATAACTCAGGGTAATTTCAAAAAATTAAAAAGGGATTTATACAAAATTATAAAGAAAGAAGAAGATAATATTATATTTTATATATTCAATTCAAAAGAAAACTTTATAAGACTTGATTTTGGAGTAGTAAAAACAAAATTTGAAGGATTAATAATTAAATAAATGTCTAGTAATAATTTGAAAAATTAAAGAGGAGGCTAGAGTATGAGTAAAATTTTAATTACACCATTAGGCACATCACCAGGAGTTGTTTATACAGCTTTAAAAAGCACAAATCCAGATCTATGTATTATTGTTACATCAGAAAAAGGTGCAGAAAAAATAAGTGAAATTGCTGAAAAATCAGATTTTAATTTAAAAAATATAAAAGTAATAAAATTTAATAATCCTTTTTATGGATTTGAAGAAATTGATGAAAAAATAAAAAATGTAGAAAAATATTTAAATGATGCTGAAGAAATATATTTTAATTTAAGTGGTGGAACATCATTTTTACAATACGTAATTGGAAAAATAAAGGAAATAGTTAATGTGAAAAATAAAAGCTTTTTTGCAGTAGATAAAAGAGATATATTTCAACAAAAAGAGAATCCATATGTAATAGGAGAATGGATAGAAGTAAAATAGGAGGTGATTAAGTGGAATTTTTGAAAAAACTATTAAATTATAATAAATCAGTAATGAATAACGAAAAAAAAGTTATAGAAAATAATGAAAGAGAATCAGAAAAAAATAACAATGTAATAACAACAAATATTAATGAAAATAATCAAGAATTCAATGAGAATGTTAATGAAAACAAAAAAGAACAAGTAGCTGAAAATGTATTAAAAATAATAAAAAATGGAAAAGAATTTTTAGTTCCTGCTGAGATTTCTGGTAGATATATTGTTCAAGATATATTAAGTGCAAATAGCGGATTTGGATTGATATTAATAGCTGAAGATAAAGTTTTATTTGGTAGAAAAGTATTAATAAAATCTAATAATTATAAAAACAAAATAAAAAGAACGAATTTAGATAGTAAGGAAATAATAGAAAAAAGAAGAAAAGATATTGAAATAGAAAAAGCTATATTATTAGCATTAAAAAAAATGAATATTCCAAATATACCTGTACTATGTAATTACGTAAAAGGGTACGCACCAACAATAAACTGGCCTGACGGAAAAATTATTCCTGGAAAACAATTTTTAAATGAACTAGCATATGATGAACCATATATTGTAATGCAATATATTGATGGAGATACTATATCTGATTATATAAAAAATAACAATATAGATAGGGAATCTCCTTATTGGCAAATGTTCGTATTAAAATTAGCCAAACAATTATTAAAAACATTCAAAGATATGCATAAAGGAAATAGCAAAGGAGCAAAATTTGTATATCAAGATTTAAAACCAGACAATATAATAGCAAGCCCTAATAACACATTTACATTAATAGATTTAGGAGGAGTTGCTATAATAAATCCTAATGGAAAATTTATAAACAGAGGAGTTGGAACACCAGGTTATATGGCGCCAGAAATAAAAGATAGGAATTTACCTTTTGATGGAAGAGCAGATATATATACATTAGGTGTGATGATGTATGACTTATTTACTGAAGAAAATCTATCAAATTATACAAATGAAAAAGGGATTGCAAATTTAGATTATTCAAAGTTAAATATACATCAAAGTATAGTAAAAATAATAGAAAAGGCATCACAAAAAGATATAAATAAAAGATATCTTGATTGTAAGGAAATGCTAAATGATGTTTTTATAGCATTAAGAAATGTAAGCAGTGCATATCATATAAATTCATCGATATAGGAGGGATTAATTTGGCATATATTGAATCAAGAATAGAAAAAAGGGATATTTTAATATTTAACAATGTTGAATGGATAACAGATTTCAAAATATTTAAAGAAAAACCAAATTTAGAAAATATAGAATATCCATTAAAAAATTTTGAGAATAATGAAGTTTTATTTTTATTTGATGAAAAATTAAAACCTTTTAAAGAAGTAAATAATGATATTGAAAGTGTAATAAATATGACTTTGAATTTATTAGAATTAATGGAAAAAACAGAAGAAAACGGTTATAAGTTTTTTATAATCGATCCAAAATCTATATATTTTGATCAAGAGTTAAAACCATATATATTTCTATATTACCCAATATTTAGCGAATATGATATAGTTGAATTAAAAAAATTTAATATGCCAATATCAATAAGATCAAAAATTTCTAAATTTGATTTAAATAATTCAACATTGATAGCAGAAATATTTGCAAGATTATTATTTGGTGATGATTATATATCTATTGGAAAAATAAAGGAAAAAAAATATTACGTAAAAGAAAAATTAAAAGAAATGGGAGAATATGATTTACAATATTGGTTTAAAAAGTCATTATATAACGATTATTCAATCAAGCAATCTAAAAAAATATTTTTAAAAACTTTGGAAAGAAGAAAAAGAAGAAAAACACAAAAAAAATTAATTGAAAAAATAGCAAGAGCAACTAAAAGTTCTGAAGGAAGTAAAAAATTAAAGGAAGAAGATGATTTTTTAGATGATGTAAATCAAGATTCGTGGTTTAAAGATGTATATAATGAAAAAGCTATATTTGCAGTTATGGATGGTGTATCAACAGCTAAAGTGGGAAATGGAAAAATAGCTTCAAATATAGTTAAAGAAATTATTTTAAATAAATGGGATGAATTAAAAGAAAAAGATATTAACACTGAAACAGTAAAAAGATTTATTGAAGATATATTAAAAGAATCTAATGAAAAAATATTGATTAAAGCAAAAGAATTAAAAAAAGAATTTAATGCAACTGATATTATGGCTAGTACTTTAGCATTAGTAATATTATACAATGATAACTTATACATTGCATCAGTAGGAGATTCAAATATATTTATAATGAATAAAGATTATATCTTAAAAATGAATATAGAACATAACATAAAAAGAGAAAAATTAATTAATAAAAGAAATTTAAAAGGTAAAGAATCATCATTAACAGAATATATAGGGAAATATAAACAAATAGAAAATGAAATTGTACCAGAAAAGATCAATTATTTCTATTCAGAAACAAAATTATTAGATGATGAAATAGTACTTGTAAGTTCTGATGGAGTATTGGACTATTGGAAAGGAGAAGAAGACAATAAAGAAGATTTTTTTAAAGAAGATTTTTTTAAAATATATTCAAAATATAATAAATTGAAAGTAGCAGCAATAAAAATAATTTGTGAATTAGAATCCAATGAAGCAGCGGATAATATAACATTACATTTATTTAATCCTATATATAAAAAGGAGGAAAAATAATGAAAAAATGTTTAAATTGCCAAAGAGAATATGAAGACGACTATCCAGAAGAATTTTGTGAGTGTGGTGGATATATTATTCAAGAGCAACAAACTGAAAAAAAAATAGAAAAAGAAATGAATGAATTTTTAAAAGTATTAAATGTAGTACATGAAAATAATCAATTAGATGAAACTATTGGCGATTATGAAATTAATAAAAATTTAGATGATGCAGAAATAGAAAAAACTGAAAAAATAGAAAATATTGCAGAAACAGCTGGAATAATAATAAAAGTATATTCTAGTAAGAAAGAATTAATAGAAAAAAATTTTTTATATGACGAAATATTAATTGGGAGAAAAAATCCAGAAACAGATATAGATTTAGAAGATTTTGATTTAGAAAAAGAAATAAGCAAAAGACATATAAAAATAATAAGAGAAAATAATGAATATTATTTATTAAGATTGACAAAAAAAACACCTATATATTTAAATCAAAATATTGTAAAAATTGGAGAAAAAATAAAATTAAATGATGCTGATAAAATAATTATATCCAAAAAAATAGGAATTCAAGTTTCATTTATGTAATCACTAAAAATGTATATTTAATGACAAAATTAAATGTCTATAAATAACTTAGAATAAATAAATATTAAAATTTCATATTCAAAAACTAAATATAAATTATAAAAATGGTCAGGTTTCTCTGACCATTTTTAAATGTCTAATAATAATTTGAAAAACAAAATTGTTAAAAGGGAGGTAGAAAAATGAGAAAGTTAATACAAAGTGTTGGATTAGCTATTTTAGGTCGTATTATAGGATCTCATATAGGAGTTGCAATGTTTGGAACAGCAGTATCTGGAACATGGCCTTTGGCAATAATATTAGCAATTATTGGGCTTTTAATTTAAATCAGGGAGTATTCTCCCTGATTAATTCTAAAAATTTCAAATGTCTATTTATAATTTGAAAAACAAATTTATTAATGGGAGGTTAGAGCATGAGTGGAAAATTAATATCTTTAATTGTAGGAGTTGTAATTGTTTTTGTGGTTTTAGCAATAGTATTTCCAGACTCAACAAAAGGATTTATGGCAAAAGTAGATACACAAAGAGAAAAAATTGAAAAAAGTAATACAGCTGAAAGCTCAATTGAACTAATAAAAAAAGAAATAGAAGATATGGAAAATGAATATAATAGTAAATTAGAAAAAATTGCAGAAGTAAAAGTAAAAAAAATGAATCTAGAAAAAGAAATAGAAGATATAGAATCAAAAATAAAAGATTATGAAGAAAAAATAAATAAATTAGCAGAAATTTACAGATCAGCTAAAAATAAAGGAAAAAATGAAGTTGAAATTGGTACAAATAAATATAAATTAAATGAATTAAAAGAAAAAGCAGAAATATTGAAAAATGAAATTGATGAAAACTTAAGCAAACAACTTGAATTAAAAAAAGAAATATACGGAGAAATAACTGAATCATTAAATAATGCAAATAAATTATTAAAAGAATATAGAACGAAAATTGAAGAAGAAAAAGCAAGATTAGCAAGAGTTACTGCAAAGAAAATGAAATTAGATATGAAAAAAGAATTAGAAGGATTTGAAGAAGATTTTATGACAGGAAAATATACAAAAACAGGTGAAGAAATAGAAAAAGCATTAGATGAAGAAATAATGAAATATGATGCAAAAAGTGAAACTATGAATTCTGAAGGATTAGAAGATATAAATAAACTAACAAAAGAACTAGATGAAGTTGAAACAAAAACAAATATAAAAGAAGAAATTGATAAATTATTTGATGGTGAATAATGTATGGCCAGGAAAACCTGGCCTTTTTTAATGTCTGTTGATAATTTGAAAAATCAAAAATAAAGGGAGGTATTAACTTGAAAGAATTAGTACTATCTTATAACTTTGATAAACCTTATGTTTATTCTGGCTCAAAAGAAGATACATATGTAAATTTATTATTAGAAGTAAAACCTGGAGAAGAATTAAGAAAAGAAGAATATGCAGTAAAAGGAACAGATTTCTGTATTGTTTTGGATGTATCAGGTTCAATGAATGAATATATTGAAGGTAAAATAACAAAATTAGAAACAGCTGTAAAATCTACTAAAAACTTATATCAATTTTTAACTCCAGAAGATAGTATAAGTTTAATAATATATCATTCATATCCTGTTGTAATATTGGATCATGCAAAAAATTTAACAGAAGAACAATTTAATGATGCAGTTGAAAAAGCATATAGTGAATCTGGAGCAACAAATATTTCAGCAGCTTTGGCTAAAGCAAGAGAAATATTGAAAATAAACACAGGAAATACAAAAAAAATTATATTTTTAACAGATGGATTACCTGTAGAAGATAGAGAAGAAGATGGAATAAGAGAAGGTGCTTTAATAGCAGAAGAAAATATAAGTATAACAGCACTTGGAATAGGTAATGATTTTAATTACTCATTTATTGAAAAAATCGTAAAACCAGGAAGAGGTACAACAGATTGGATAAAAAATGCTTCACAATCAATACAAGTATTTGAAAGCGCATTAAAAAGATCTAAATCAGTTGTAGTAAATGAAATTGAAATAGAAATAAAAGTATCAGAAAAAGTTAGAGTTAATGATTATTATAGAGCAGTACCTGAAACAACATATTATGGAAAAATGGAATTAGATAAAGAAAGAATATATAAAATAAAATTAGATGATATTGAAAATAATAGATTCTATCAATATGTATTTGAAATAGCTATACCTTCAGCAAGAAATAAATATGATGGAAAATTTAGAGTAATGTCAGCAAAATTAAGCTATCATATACCAGCAACAAACGAAAGAAAAGAACAAAATGTAGATATTGTAATAGATATGACAAGTGATTATGAAAAATCAAATTATGAATATCAAAGTGTAAAAGATATAGTTCAAAGATGTAATATAAAAAGATTAGATGATTATTTAAATGAATATATTAATAAAAATAATGATAGAGGAGTATTAAAAACATTAGATGAAATAATAGAAAGAGCTGAAGAAATAGGTGAAGATGAAATAGCAGAAAATTATAGAAAAATAAAAGAACAATATATAATAACCAAAAATATACCAAATGATTTATTAATAGCTGCTTCAAATTCCTCTACAAAAATAAATGATGAAGGATTTATAACAGATGAAGAAGATTTAGATTCATTATATAATGATATATTTTAACCTTACCCCGCATTTAGCGGGGCTTTTTTGGAGGTGAAAAGATTGAAATATGCTGAAATTTTTGAAAATTTATTTGATATTGAAGAAGAAAATGAAGATAAATTGAAATTAGAGTTTTATTTAAAAAACAAAATAGTTTTGACAAAAGAATTAAAATATGATGAAGCGATTATAGGAAGAAGTGTAGAATCTGATATTGATATTTCAGAATTTGATTCTAAAAAAAGTTTTTCAAGAAAAATATTAAGAATATTAAGATTGGAAGGAAAATATTATATAGAGGATATATCAAATAATGAAGTAATATTTAATAAAAAAATAATGACTAAAGATAAAAGATATGAATTAAATAATGGTGACAAAATAATAATTAATAGAATGCTTGGAATAAAAATCATAATAAATAATAGAGAAAGCAAAGGAAATGACATACCTGATGAAATTACTATAGAAAATAAAAAAATAATTTTAGATACAAATGTTTTAATAAACGATATTGGAATAATAGAAAAATTAATATCTAAAAAAAACAGAATAATAATACCATATGAAATATTAGAAGAATTAGACAATTTAAAAAGAAAAAAAGATTTGCAACATAATATTAGCAAGATTCATAAAAAATTAGACAAATACACAAAAAATAATATGATTGAAGTTAAATTAGGTAATGTAAATAATTTACCACCAGAATTAAATATGAGTAAAGCAGATAATATAATTCTTTCAGTAGCATTGGAAGAAAAAGATTGTATATTTATAACTTCAGATAAAAATTTAAAGTTAAAAGCTAGAGGTTTGGGAATAGATGTAAGAGACATAAATGAAATATAAAGGAGATGATATTTTGGAATGGAAGAAATACAAAAATTATTCTAACAAAGAAAGTATCATTAGTTCAAAAATAAATAGTTTTAGTGAAACATTTAAAATTAGATTTTATACAAAAGATGTATTAAAAGATAATATTGTATTAGGTTATATTTTGCCTGTTTCAGATAATGAAGAAAAAAAAATAAAAAGACAAAAAATATTAGAAAGAATAATAAAAGTAAATAATTTAGCTTCCAGCAATCAATTACCAGAAATAGTAGATTTTAAAAATAATATAGTATATATGGATTATTTTGATGGAGTAATAATGAAAGATGCTATAAAAAACAATTTTTTTGTAAAATATAATTCAAATACTAAAAAAGATCAAGATGAAATAGCATTAAAAAGAATTATGAGAAGTATAATTCCATCATTAATAGACTTTCAAAGAGATTTATATAATAAAAATTTGATTCATTTAGGAATATTTCCAGAACATATAATTGTTCAAAAAGATGATATATTAAAAATTAAAGGGTTAAGATATATAAGCAGACATATTAATGGATACATTGATGATAAAGTAATAACAAATGAAAATTTATATGGAAGCATAATAAATAAAAGATATACACCACCTGAACTAATTGAATACATAAAATCTAAAGGAAATAAAAAAATAAAAGCAAAAACTATAGTTTCATATCAAATTGGTATATTGCTTTTTGATATTGTTACGAAAGGAGCATATATAAATAATGAAATTACTGGTGATTTAATATATAATGCAAAATATTATTTAAATTATTTTGAAAGTCAAAATGTAATGCAATTTATTTTAGATTTAATTGATCCAAATCCTGTAAATAGAATGGAAAAATTTGAAGATATTAAAGAAAAATGTAGAGAATTTACAAAATAATTATAAATATGGTATAATGTATAGTATATAAATTTAAATTTTAACAATAGGGGGTAAAAATGTGAATTTATTAGAGTACGAAATAACAACTATTTCGCCTATGTTTGCAAGCCGTAATGGAAGTACTTTCGAATTAACATCACAAAGTGTTAGAGGAGTATTAAGATTTTGGTTTAGAGCAGTTATACCAAGAATATTAAATATTCATCATTATGATGGAAGAGAAGAAAATTATATTGGATTGAAAAAAGCAGAGGAGTTAATATTTGGTTCAACTAAAATAAAATCCACATTTGATGTTATTATCGAAGAAATTGATTTACAAAAAAGCAGAAATACTGATGAATTCGCACCTGGTAGGTATAATAAATATGGTATATATGGTGTAGAAAATAGGGAATTTTTAAAAGAAAATTCAAAAATTAAATTAATTTTTGTAATAAAAGATGAAAAAGTGAAAGAGTTATTAAATGACTTATTAATTCTTACATCTTTAGTAAGTGGATTTGGTGCTAAATCAAGAAAAGGATTTGGAAGTTTTAAGATAAACAATATAACTAATATTACACTAAATGATATATTGAATAAATTAGATGAAGAAAACAAAAAAATATTTTCAAATGATAAGTTTGAATTAAACCCTACAGAATTTAATGGTGAAGTTGCTGACTATCCGGTATTAGTCAGGGGTTATTATAAAAGTTTTTCAATTAACAAAAATAATAATTCATTCAAAGATGTATATAATTATTTATTTAGAACAGCTCGAAACTTTAATCAAAAGGGTATTTATACAAAAACAAAATTAAGGTTAAGAAGAAAAGGTGGAGATTCATTTACAAGTGCTATACACGAAGTTGAAAGAAACAATGGTGAAAGAGACATAATATTTCATCAATCAATTTTAGGATTGCCAATAAACTATAAAACATGGGATGGACAGCATAGAAGGTTAAGAGGTAGTAATTATACATTAAAACCCAGAGAAACAGACAGAAAAGCTTCACCACTTTTTATTTCAGTTCATAAAAAAAATAGTGGCTATACAATTAGATTTTTAGTTTTAAAAAGCAGATTAACAAATAGTGATTCTAAATTAATTTTTCAAAAAAGTAGAAATAGAATTTTTGTAAAAGGGAATGAAAATTATGATGAATTAATTGAAGAATTAAAAAATAATGTTAGGGGGTAAAAAAGTGAATTGGGAAAATAAAATAATAGCATTATTACATGATCCTATAGAAAAAGCCATTAATATTACCAACCATGAAAATATTGCTGATGAGAGATTAAGAAAATTCAAATTATATATAAAAAACAAAAACTTTGATTATTTATCAAGTGCAGCAGATAGAATATTGTTTCCAAAAGAAAAAGAACATTTTTCTAAAAGATATTCATTAGACATAAATTTACATCCTGAATATATTCATCCTTTAACTGGAGAAAAATTAGAAGACTATTTTAATGAAGAATTCAAAAAAGAAGTTAGAAAAATAGATTCTGATGAAATAACAAAAAAGTTAAAGTTTATAGATAATGATTATAAAAAAACATATTATAAATTATGGTGGGAATTACCAGAATTATTAAATATTTCATATATGTTACCAGCAGACACAAGAATGCCAAGTCATTCTATTATAGATCATTTAGATAGTGCATCAGCAATGAGTGTGTCTAATAACCTTTCTTTGATATTAGTTTCAATAGGTCCTGTTCAAGAATTTATAGCAGCAGGCAGAAGTACAATAGATCTTAAAGTGGGAAGTTATATATTATCTTATTTAACATTCCAGGGTATAAAAGTAATTGGTGAAAAATATGGATACGATAATGTTATCTTTCCATATATGAGAGGAAATTATTTCGTTAAAAAAGAATTAGAAAAACTAGGATTAAACTTAAAAACAAATGCTGATCCATCAGTTGCTTCATTACCAAATGTGTTTACTGCTATAGTACCTTCAAAAGATGTTCAAGATTTAAAAATAGAAATTAATACTGCAATAAAAAATGAAATGAAAAAAATAAGTGAATTTATAAAATCATACATAGAAAAAAATAAAGATGATAATATAACAATATTAAATAACTTTAATAAATGGGATGAACAAGTATCTCAATTTCCAACTGTAATGATAATTGAACAAAAAATAGATGATATAGAAGGAAATATAGAAAATCATTATAATTATACAAAAGATGAAAAAATAAAGAAATTATATAATGAAATAAAAAAATTAGAAAATACATATACAATAAAAAATATTTCTTTCTATGGTGTATATAGTGAATTATTAGGTATAAAAAGTGCATTAAGAAAAGCAACTAGAGATTTTACTCAATTATATGAAAATAGCGAAGAACATGGTGATGATATTAGCGGTAATAATAAATCACTAATAGAAGTAAAAACTATATATGAAAATAGTGAAAGATTAGAAAAACTTTCTGCACTATCAGCAATAAAAAGATTTTTCGTTCATTATTTAAAAGAAATAGGTTATACAGAAGCATATGATAAATTAAAGGATATTAGATCAACAGAAAAAATAGCAGATAAATATAACTTAGCTGTATTATTAATGGATGGGGACAATATGGGAAAATGGATTTCTGGGAATTTAGGGCCTTCCATAAAAAATAGATTGCATTCAAAAATCGTATCTGAATTAGAAAAAGAAAATAAAGAATATGTAGAAATTTTGGATAAAATTCATTTTGTAACTCCGGCATATCAAAGAATGATTAGTAGAACATTAAATCACTTTTCAAACTTTGTTCCAAAAATAGTTGAAGAATTTGATGGATTATTAATATATGCTGGTGGTGATGACGTCTTAGCATTATTCCCTTCAAACAAAGTATTCAATGCAGCTAATAAATTAAGAAAAGTATATTCTGGAATTGGTGATGTAAATATTGGAGATTATGTATTTAAAAATGGTTGGTGTTATTTAAAAAATATTCCTATATTCAATATGATGGGAAAAACAGCAACAATGAGTGCAGGAATCACAGTTTCAAAACATAATTTTAATCTAAAACTAGCTTTAAATAAAGCAAGAGAAATGGAAAAATTAGCAAAAGCAAATGAAGAAGGAAATATGAAAAAAAATAGTTTTGCAATAGCAACCATCAGAAGAAGTGGCCAAGTAACTCAATCAAAAAGTTTTTGGGATATTGAAAGATATGATGTATTAGCCAAAGCACAAGAATTTATTGAAAACTTTGAAAATGAAAAATCCATAAAAAATTTAATTAGTAGATTAAAAAATGAATATATAAATTTCTGTTTAGATGAATTAGGAAATGAAATAATGTCAATAAAAGATTTCAGAGATAAAGTTATTCCATATATACAAAAAAGAATGCAATTAAAAAAATTAAAAGATGAAATTAAAATTATATTAGACGAAAATATGAATTTTAACAAAGAAAAAATTTTAGATTATTTTAATACCCTTGAAAATATAGAATATTCAGGAAGGGAGAATAAATATGAAGATTAAAACATTATTTATTAAACCAATAGATTATGTGGGATTCAGAAAATCAAAAACGTTTTCTCATTCCGAAGAAGCTATATTTCCTAATATAAAAACCTTTTATGGTGCAATATTAGGTGCATATTTTAGAAATAATAATTTAAAAGCAGAAGATATAGAAGAAATAATTAATTCAAAAAAACTAAAAATTGTAGGTCCTTTTTTATCTGATGTAAATGAAAATATATATTTTAAAATTCCAGCTATTATTAAACAAAATGAAGAAACAAAAGAATACTTTAAAGGTACATTAGATAGTAATTTTTCATTTGTAATAAGTAGTAAAGAATTATATGGAATTAAATATGAGTCTATGAGAAATTTAAAAGAACCTCAAAAATCATATATTTCATTAAATGAATTAGAAGAATTAAAAAAAGGAAATATTGCAATTGAAGATACCATTCCTGAAATATTTGAAAGAGAAGAAAAAATAGGAATAGCTTTAGAAAATAGAAAATCTAAAGAAGGCATGTTATATTCATATTCATATTTTAGGTTTAAAGAAAATGCAGGATTTGTATTATTTGTTGAAAAAGATGAATTAAATATTTTAAATGAAATTGAATATATAACATTAGGCACAAAAGGAAAATTAGCTAAATTAGAAATAAAAGAAATAGAGACCTCAATTTTTGATAAAATTACTAATAATGAAAAAGGATTAATATTATTAACGCCAGCATATTTCGATAATGGAGTATTGCCAATAAGAAATGAAAATATTATAGCTATTGCAAATTACAAACCAGAAAACATAGGATTTTGGGATTTAAAAAACAAAAAGCCTGGAGAATTATTTAAAGTTGTACCTTCTGGAAGTGTTTATTATATAAATAATGAATTTAAAAATGAGTATAAAGATAATTTCACAGATAAATTTAGCGAATATAATTTTGGAAAATATATAGAGATAAAATTATAAGGGGGTTTTTAAATTGAGTGGAAAAATAGGTTTTTTATATGCTGTTACACAAATTCATGCTGGTAAGGGTATGGATGTAGGAGTAGTTGATCAACCAATACAAAGAGAAGTTCATACAGGGTTTCCTATAATTTCTGGTATTAAAGGTGCAATAAGAAATGAAATTGATTTTGGAAAAGATGAAAAATTAGTATTTGGTTCTCGTCCAGACACTAATGAAGAAACAAATCCAGGATATGTGACATTTTCAGAAGCAAAAATATTGTTTTTTCCATTAAGAAGTATAAATAGAGGTATGATTTGGATAACATGTCCATTAGTATTATCAAGATTAAAAACCGCTTTTGAAGTAGTTGGTAATAAAGAAATGACAAATAAAATAGAAGAATTTTTAAATAATATTGACAAAAATAAGGAATATTCTACATTTAATGAAACTAAAGTAAATCTTGAAGAATATGTAATTGAACCAGAAAAATCAGATAAATTAAAAGATTTAATTGAAAAAATAAAAAATATTGCTCCTGATAACTATTTAAAAGATGTATTAGTAGAAAATACAATACTCTTAAAAGATGAAGATTTTGCGTTTTTTGTAAAAAATGCTACTGAAGTATTACCAAGAATAAGAATTGATAGCAAAACTGGTGTTGTAAACGCAGGTGCTTTATGGTATGAAGAATATTTGCCACAAGACTCTATAATGTTTTTTATAGTCAAACCATTAAAAAACAATGATGAATTAATAAATATAGTTTCAAATAATTTAGATAATCAATATATAAACGTAGGTGGTAAAGTTTCTGTTGGTAAAGGTTTTGCTTTTATAAAATTAATGTGAGGTGAAATGATGAAAAGAGAAAACAGCACTAAAAGAATAGCTAAAGATTTAGTATTAAATAATTCAAATAGATTAAATGAAGAAGATAAAAAAATATATAGATCATTAATTAAAGGGTTAGGTTCAATGATAATTCAAAATGGATTATATGGAACATTAGTTTTTTTAAGGGCAAAAGCTAAAACACATCATCTGGCAGTTTTTGATGATATACAACATTTTTTAAAAGAAAAAAATCTTTTTCAAGGTGATGACTTATTAGAATTTCTTGAAAATACAGAAAATTTATCTGTAATACAAGATAGAGTTTTAGAATTTACTAATTGGTATAGAAGATATGCAGACATATTTATAGGTGGTGATTGATTTGAAGCACTTTATACATCAACCAAATGAAATAAAAAATTCAAGTTTATATTATGATAAATTTGTATTTAGTGAAAGAAGAATAATGGAAAAAGATAACACAACTGTAAATGAAATAAATAATATATTAAAAGGTAATACTGGAGATAAAAACATAAAAAAGAATAAAAATGAGTTAAAAAATATAAATACTCTTTTTATATTAAATAATACAAAAGATATAAGGGATTTGGCAAAAGGAGAAAAAGAAAAAGTTCTAGAAAAACATATTAAGCAAAGGTATAAAAACATCTTAAAAGATTTAGTAATAAAAGATCTTTGTAAAAAAATAGAATTAACAAAAAATATAAGACACAATATGATAAGCTCTTTAAAAAATAGATATGATATTATTAGTTATAAAATATATACAAAAACACCATTTTTAGTAGGAGCTGGTATTCCTTCAATTGATGAGATTGGATTTTATTGGAGTAGAAATTTAGGGTTACCTATTATACCAGGAACAACTATAAAAGGAGCTTTTAGAAAATATTTAGAATCAGAAAAATCAACATTTATTAAAGAAATTTTTGGCGAAGAAGATAAAAAAGGTAAAGTATCATTTTTAGATGCTGTTCCAATAAATGATATTGAACTAGGAATTGAATATCAAACACCACATTTTCAAAAATATTATAACGGAAATCAACCGCCAAATGATGTATATAATCCAGTTCCATTAAATTTTTTAAGTGTATTTAAAGGTAAATTTAGAGTTGATATAATAATAGAAAGAAATAATAATAACATTGTTGAAGAAATACAAAGCAATTTTAAAAATTTTATAGAATATTATGGTCTTGGAGCAAAAACATCAATGGGATATGGAAGGTTTAAAATAAATGGGCAGCTTTAAAGCTGCCTTTTTTTATTTAAAAAATAATTATCAAAAATTAAACTAAAAAATAACAATGTTAAATAAAATATAGTTCGATATACGAATTATATGCCGAGATCCGGGGAAATAAAAATCATCCAAAATATTTATTATTAGTGAATCACAATTTTGTAACTATGTAACAACCAGGTTAATTCATAAAAATTAAAGAAAAATGAGGGGGATCCGGAAAACACAAAAAATTCTAAAAATATATTCATTAGTGAATTTAATATTTAGTAAACCGCACGATAAAGGAAATGAAAAGAAAAGGTGTTATAATAATAGTCAGTATTTCTACGTGTTTTTAATCTACCTATAAGGTATGGAAACAATTGATATTATGTGCATACCATACATAACCTTTAAGTTTTTAATCTACCTATAAGGTATGGAAACTTATAATATCTTTATATTTATATGTATTACCTAAAACAATGTTTTTAATCTACCTATAAGGTATGGAAACAAAAACTTATTTACTAATTCATCACTTGTTCTTACTATTGTTTTTAATCTACCTATAAGGTATGGAAACCTATGAATGTTGCTGGCTGAACGTCCTTAATGACAAAAGTTTTTAATCTACCTATAAGGTATGGAAACGCTCTTTTGAAAATAAATAATTTCGTTGATTCCCACCAGTTTTTAATCTACCTATAAGGTATGGAAACTTCTTTCTTTTTCATTATTTCTATTCCTTCAAATTCAGTTTTTAATCTACCTATAAGGTATGGAAACCAATTTTGTTTTTCAAAATCTCTGCTATTTGTTTTTTGTTTTTAATCTACCTATAAGGTATGGAAACGAAGCTCTCAAAATTCTATTGTTTCAACTTCGTATTCTTCGTTTTTAATCTACCTATAAGGTATGGAAACTTTTTACGTAATTTATCAAAATATTTAATTGTATTTTGTTTTTAATCTACCTATAAGGTATGGAAACTTACAAATTGAAACAGATTGTTGTATGTGTAACTTTCGTTTTTAATCTACCTATAAGGTATGGAAACGTATAATTACCCTTTAATATAATTTGGTTATCTTTTCTCATGTTTTTAATCTACCTATAAGGTATGGAAACTGTCTTGTTGCTCTTTGATTTGTTCTATTACGTCTTGATGTTTTTAATCTACCTATAAGGTATGGAAACCCAGTTATCAAATTCAATACCAGTTGCTTTTTTAATCATTGTTTTTAATCTACCTATAAGGTATGGAAACGCAGGACTGCCGTGCTATACATAGGCTATCAATGTGTAGGTTTTTAATCTACCTATAAGGTATGGAAACCATGATGATTTTTTTAATTTTTTTCTTTTGCTTATAAACGTTTTTAATCTACCTATAAGGTATGGAAACAGGTGGAAATTCTATAATATTACCGTCATCAGTCATCACGTTTTTAATCTACCTATAAGGTATGGAAACTTGTAAGAGCCATCTTCTAACTCTTCATAGGGATATATTGGGTTTTTAATCTACCTATAAGGTATGGAAACCTTCTTCATCTCTTATCCATACATATGTATGTTCATCAGTTTTTAATCTACCTATAAGGTATGGAAACTGTTAACATTAGATTATTATTATTTTCTTATTATATAAAAAGTTTTTAATCTACCTATAAGGTATGGAAACTTTTCCAATTCTTCAAAAAACAAATCTCTATTAGTCATTGCGTTTTTAATCTACCTATAAGGTATGGAAACTCATAAATATCATATTTTTTAAGATATATTTGGATAAACTCGTTTTTAATCTACCTATAAGGTATGGAAACCTCAAGTATAGGATCAATTACAGATATTGTTATTCCTTTGTTTTTAATCTACCTATAAGGTATGGAAACCTCAAGTATAGGATCAATTACAGATATTGTTATTCCTTTGTTTTTAATCTACCTATAAGGTATGGAAACAGAAACCATGTTGAAGTTATATACCCCGCCAACACAATGTTTTTAATCTACCTATAAGGTATGGAAACCTTTCTATTTCTTCGCAAGCATTCAGTATTGTCCTGGTTTTTAATCTACCTATAAGGTATGGAAACTGCGTTCAAGATTATCTTGAACGCATTTTCTAATTCTTCGTTTTTAATCTACCTATAAGGTATGGAAACAGGCCCCTTATTTAAGTTTCCAATCTAGAATAGCTTCATGTTTTTAATCTACCTATAAGGTATGGAAACCTGAATGCATTTTCTATCTCTTCTCTTTCCTTGGGTTCAGTTTTTAATCTACCTATAAGGTATGGAAACGATTAGCAGGCGTTTACAAAAAAGGAAGAGGGGTTTTAGTTTTTAATCTACCTATAAGGTATGGAAACTTTTTCATAACCACGCCTCCTTGATTTTTTTATTTTTGTTTTTAATCTACCTATAAGGTATGGAAACTCATTAAACATTTCTTCTGCTTTTTCAGCGATATTTTGTTTTTAATCTACCTATAAGGTATGGAAACAAACCTTGTCAAATCTTTTAAATCCTTTTACTTCTTGTTTTTAATCTACCTATAAGGTATGGAAACTTTCTCTTAAACCCTTAAATCTTTTCTTTAAATAATGTTTTTAATCTACCTATAAGGTATGGAAACTCATAAATATTTAAAATTCCGTTGCTTCGTTTATTTTGTTTTTAATCTACCTATAAGGTATGGAAACTCTGCCATTCCCGTTTCCATTGTCATTGTATCTGTCATAGTTTTTAATCTACCTATAAGGTATGGAAACTCACTATCTATCTTTTTTCTGTTGATAGTTAATTTTGTTTTTAATCTACCTATAAGGTATGGAAACCTAGACGCCTGTCTAGACAAAGCGTGAAATAGCGAATGGTTTTTAATCTACCTATAAGGTATGGAAACGATGATTTCTTTGTCTATTCCATCTACTTGTTCTTTAACTAGTTTTTAATCTACCTATAAGGTATGGAAACTGTCATTAAATATCCTACCCTTGAAATAGGTTTTTTGTTTTTAATCTACCTATAAGGTATGGAAACTAACAATATACATCACACCCCTTTGAGGTTCAGGTAGGTTTTTAATCTACCTATAAGGTATGGAAACAAATTATCCACTTCAAACACATTATCTTCTGTAATAGGTTTTTAATCTACCTATAAGGTATGGAAACAATCTGGCATATTTTTTTGCTTTTCTCATTACGATATGAGGTTTTTAATCTACCTATAAGGTATGGAAACTTGCCGGTATATATGGTTCAGCTATAGAGAAAGACCTAAGTTTTTAATCTACCTATAAGGTATGGAAACCATTCTTTTATATTAAAAAAGAATAATCGTCCGTTATATGTTTTTAATCTACCTATAAGGTATGGAAACGTTTCTTGGGTTCAACGAACCCAAGATACAATCTCATCTCTGTTTTTAATCTACCTATAAGGTATGGAAACAATTCACTATTCTTATACATAATAAAGTACTTATGTTGTTTTTAATCTACCTATAAGGTATGGAAACCGAACCCAAGATAAAGTTTGAACTCTGGGTCTTCCTTGGTTTTTAATCTACCTATAAGGTATGGAAACTTACTTGCTTATTGTTTTTTACACCTCTTTCAATATTAGTTTTTAATCTACCTATAAGGTATGGAAACCTTTCGCTAATTGTCACTATTTTATATTTTTCCATACATGTTTTTAATCTACCTATAAGGTATGGAAACTTTTATAGTTTTAACTCTCGCCTTTAAACCAATACTAAGGTTTTTAATCTACCTATAAGGTACAGAATATTACATCTTTCCACTTATTAATAGGAAAAAAACTAAGGAAATGTTGAATTTTATAAATGTATCTATGAATGTAAATTTGTTTTTGAAGTTATGTGCTTATAATGAAAATGGGGATTAATCCCCATTTTTTTGTTTTTAATTCATATAAAATGCGATCTATATTTTAAATGTCTAGTAGTAACTTGAAAGAAACCAAAACCTCATTTTTTAATAATGAAAGGAGAGATATAGGTGAAAAATTTTACATTAGAAGATTTTTTGGATTTTATCAAAAGTGAAAAAGTATTATTTCCAGCTTCAATTGGTTTAATGATTTTGGGAGGAATACTTATATATCGAGAATCAAAAATATGTTATAAAATGACATTTTATGAAGCTTTAAATATCGTATATGGGGAACAAAGATGAATAACGGCAAATTAACAAGAGTAGTAGAAATGTGGAGAAGAAATAATTTTAAAGTCATTCCTCTATATAATTATCAGAAAAGGCCAATATTTAACGATTGGCCTCATTATGTGTATAATGAGAAAGATTTTGAGAAAATTACTGGATATGGATTGTTGACAGGGATAAAAATTAAAGATGATATATATTTTCATGTTATAGATATTGATGTATATGATAATACTAAAAATAATTTATTAAAGAATATCATTAATTATTTGAAATTAAAAAATCCTTTTATTCAAAAAACTGTGAGTGGGGGATATCATATATTTTTTGTTACAAACAAAGTTTTCAATAAAAGTAAAATAGTGATGAATAATTATGCAATTGAATTATTAGGTAAAGGGCAAATAGTTGTTGGGTATGGTTCTCAAGTATATTCTAATAAAACAAATAAATATGGTGTTTATGAATTATTACCTAAGTCGAAAAATATAAATTATATAGAATCAAAAATAATAGATAAGATGTTTAATTATAAACAAAAAAATACTTTAAATTCAAAAATAATATCTTAAAATAAACTGTTTTAATATCGTTTTTTGTATGATATAATAATATGATTAGGAGGTGATTAAATTAAAATATAAAGAAATATTTAGGTTATATGAAAATAATTTTTACAATTTTTTCTTTTTAGATGAAAAAGTAGATAAATTTTTTGTAAATATACATGATATTTTTAAAGTTCATATAATTAATATTAGTAAATATAATCTATCTTTTTCACCTGAAATTCAAAAGAAAATATATGATTTTGTATTTGAAAAAAATTTAAAATATTGGTATATTGAAAAAAACGATATTAATCAAGAAGATGTTAGGATTTTATACCTATTAAATATTTATAATACTCTATATGGAATCAGTTTTGAAGAAACCAATATATCAAATTTAGAATATGCTTTTTTAATAAAAAAAATATTGTTGAATAAGGAATTTTGGGAGTATTATTTATTAAATACAAAAGAATTTAATTTTTTATTTGTTATTTTAAATAATAAAGATATATTAAAGTTGAAAATGGATGAGAATGAGAAAAAATTATTTTTAGATAGCTTAAAATTTTTCTTTGAAAAATCATTAATTATTAATCCAGCATATTTTATATATCATTTATTAAAGGATAGAGGCAAAAACTATATACTTCGATTTTTTGTTGATATTATTATAAAAAATAATATTCCTATAGGTGATGAAAATTTAGAATTTTTATATATTATGTATGAATATAATGCTATAGAAAAAATGAATGAACTAATAGAGGAATATAAAAAAGATAAAGATGTTAATTATAAATATTATTTGGAAGAAATAGAAAAAGTATATGATATTTCATTAAATCCAATAAAAGATAAATGGGAATTATTATATAAAACATATCCATTACCAAAAGAAAAAAATGAATATTTTAAAGAAATTATAAGGGAAGGGGTAAAGTATGCCAAGAAGAAAAAATAAACATTTAAAAGAATTAGATGAATCAAACGGTTTAAATGAAATGTTTGAAAATTATTTAAATGTTATAAATGAATTAAAAAAGATTATTTTGAATAAGGATGATGTAATAGAAGCTATAAGTTGCAGTTTTATAACAAATACCAATGTTCTTTTGGTAGGAGAACCTGGAACAGCAAAAAGTATGATAATTAATGAATTTTCTAAATTAATGGGATTTGATAATGAAGAAGGATATTTTCATTATTTATTAACAAAATTCACCGAGCCATCTGAAGTATTAGGATCTTTAAACATTTCTGAATTAAAAAAAGGAAAATATGTAATTAATACTAAAAACAAATTACCAGAAGCTAATGTGGTTTTCTTAGATGAAGTTTTTAATGCAAATTCTGCGATATTAAATTCTCTTTTAACAATAATAAATGAAAAAAAATTGCTTATTGGTGACGTATATAAATCACTTGATGATTTAATAGTAATATTTGGAGCTACAAATCATACTCCGACGGATCCTTTATTAAAAGCTTTTTATGATAGATTTCCTATAAGGGTTTTAGTTGAAGGATTAGATAGAAGAGATTATGAGGAATTATTAAATAGAGAGTTTGAAATTGAAGAAAATAATATTAAACATAGTAAAAAAAGTTTGTTTAAAAGAGAGGAAAGTATAAGTTTTGCTAAAAAAATGAATGAATATATTATAAAAAAATATTTTGAGTTAAAGCATGATAAATATATTATAAGTCTATTAGATAGAATAGAAATATTGAAAAAAGATAGGGATATATTTATATCAGATAGAAATTTGAAATTCTATGTTAAAAACATGATTGCTTATTCTATGATAAGAAATGAATCATTGGATTTACAATTAAATTTGGAAGATGTGAAATTTATTTTGTCAAAAATATTTAATAATGAGGAGCAAAAAGATGAAATTGAAAGAATACTCCTATGAAGATATTAAATGTTTAAAAAAGATTATATCAACTATTTCTATAGATGATGCAAAAAATGGTGCGGTAATTTTGGGAGTTAATCTATATGATTTTTTTAAATATAATAAATATGACAAAGAATTTCCACAAATAGAAATATTTATTAATTCTTTGAAGAAAAATTATTTAGGAGATATAAATAAAGAAAAAATATACATTTATGTATCAAAGATAATTAATTATTTTTATAATGCTGATGGGAAATTGTTAAATGCAAATAATCTAGAGAATATTATTAATGAATATTACGATAAAAAATATAGTGATGGGTTGTCAAAAATAATTATTAAAGAAAATATTGATTATTATATAGTTTTATTTAATAAAAACAATAATGGATTAATTGAAGATAATCTTATTAAATCAAAATATATTTTATCTGAAAATGAATATTCTGATAAATATATTGAAGTAAAAAAAGACATAAGTGAAATATACATAGGTATAGATGAGAGAATGACTCAAAATATTGATGACATAAAAAGGTTAAGGGATATTGAAGACATAAAAAATTTATTGCCATCTTATTTTATGTTTTTTGAAAAAGAATACGAAGATATATTTAATTATCTCTTTTCAAAAAATGAGTTGTTATCTTTTAATCATTCTGGACAATTAGAAGTAAATAAAAAAATTAATATTAAATTTTATTTTAATTATTCAAATAATAGAATATTGGAAATAAACGGGAACAATTTTTTTGCAACAACTTTTTTAAAGTTAATTTTTCTATATGTATTTTATATAATATATAAAGAGTTCTATTCCAATGAGCTTATACAAAATAATGAATTTACTTTTTATTTAAATTCACGAAAAATATATTTAGACAGAGATATGTTATTTCTTGATGAGAATATAGAAATTGATTTTGATAATTTTAAAGGAAATATATTAGAAATAATACCTGACTTTTTTGTTTCAAATAATTTTGATGATTATGAAGGATATTATCATAAGAAAAATTATTATAATGATATAAATATCAACATCTATTTTGGGGATAACTTTACATATTCTAATAAAAAATATAATAACTATAATTTTTTCATCAAGCCCATAGATGAACTAATTAATGCAAAAGATAAAAATAAGGTTGATTTTGATTCAAATCTTTTTAAAATACAATATGATGATCATGAGGAAAAACTCAATATATATAATTTGATAAAAAGAATATTAATGTTCATTATCTCTAATACTATTGAAGATAGGTGATAATATGAATATAAGAGAATTATATGGATTGTATAAGGAAAATCCAGAAAAAAAAGTATTTTTATGTTTTACCGATAAAAAAGAAAAAATATTAGGAGAAGAAATATTTGAAAATACACTTTCAAAAGAATTTAAATATTTTTTTATTTCTGAAGATAAATGTAAAACTTCAATTGAAATTACTTTGAAAAATTTAATGTCAAAAATAAAACCAAAAATTTTTGAAACTAAATATGGAAAATATAAAAATAATATAATTTTAAAAGTTTCTGTAGATGAAAAAAGTAATACATTAGAAAAGATTCTACAAATGATGATATATTATACTCCACACATTAAAATAGCAAAAGATGGTATTGCATATTATTTATTAATAGAAAAATTTAATAATCATTTAAGTTTAAAGCTTTTTTTGGAAAATCTAAAAGCACAAGGTGAAACGTTATTATATGATGTTTATAAAGAGTGTGATTTTAAAAAGAAGATATTTTCAAGAATATTTGTAAAAGATGAATATTGTGTTCAAAATTATGAATTTACATTTATTCAGGATATTATGATAATAGACAACAATATTATAATTGATAATATCAAATTTCAAACAATTAATAATTTTATACAATTTGATTTTTCAGAAAAAGCAAAATTTGAAGAGCTTTCTGAAGATTTTATGAGTTTATATTTAAATCTAGACTTAATAAAAAGAAAGAATTATAAAGAAACATATAGAGAATTAAAAAATACAAAAAAAAGATTAGAAAGAGAATTGAGAAATATAGATAGAATATTATATAAAATAGAAAATAATTTGGAATATATGGGTGGTTTTATAATTGAAGAGGATAAATTATATCAAGTATATCCATTACTGTTATTATATGATACGGAAGATTCAGACAAAATAAAAGTATATTTATTTAAATCAGAAAATAAATATTATTATTTTTTCTATGGCCCAGATTATTTAGTTCCAAATTCTATGATGTATAAATATAGTGAAGATCCAAATTATTCAACTATTAAATTGAAAGTATTAGTTCCTTCAAATTACCAATTAACACCAGAATTAAATATATCTAAAAGTGATAAGTTATTTGAAAAATTTATTAATTCAATTACAAATGAAGACATTAATGTGGAAGATTATATATTGATTTTAGATTTTAAAAACAAATTTTTTGATAAATATGGAGTGTTTATAAAAAAAGATTCTGGAATTACATTAAAAGATTTTATTGAAAAATATGTAAAATTTGAAAGTCCTGAAAATTTTGAAATGTATATAAAAGATTTTAATATTAAAGAAAGATCTAAATATGAAATAGATTTAGATAAGAATTTGGAATTATTCTATAATTCTATAATTGAAGATATTGATAGTGAGATAGATCAAGCTTTTAAAAAATGGGAAAATAGTAAGAAAGAAATAATAAATATTATGAAGGAAGAAGAGGAAAAATTAAAACTTTTTATTAATGACTTAAATTTAATGAAAGAAAAAATAGAAAATTATTTTGAAAATCCTACAGTATTTAATTTATTAAATAATATTATAAACAATATAAATACCTATAATAAAGATATTAAGAATTTCGTTGAATCAGATGAACTTAAAGTACTCACTGAAGATGAATATGAAAATACTAAAAAAATGATGTTTAATACATTAAATTTGTTGAATAATTTAAAAACTAATATGGAAGAAGAAAAAAATAAATATAATGAAAATTTTAATGTTATTTCTGACGATTTGAGTGATCTAATAGATTCTCTAAATGGTATTTTAAGCAATTATGAATATTTAGACAAAAAATTGTCTGAAGTAGGGGGAAAGAATGAAGAAGTTTAAAGAATATGAAGATTTTATAGATGAAAATCTAGATAATTTTAAAAATAATAAATTAGGAAATTTCATTGATTCTCAAAGAAGTAATCTGCAAAAAAAGATGAATACAGAGAATATTGTTCAACATTTAGATGAAAGTATAAAAATCAAAGAAGAAAAAGTATCAATAATAAATAATAATGTTTTGGAAAATATTGAAGCTAATATATATAAATTAGAAAGCTCAAAAAAAGAGTTAGAATTATTAATTGTTAAAATAAAAGAAGAAATTGAAAGCGTGAATAATTATTATAAAAATGAAGTTTTGAAAGATTTTGACAAAATACTTTTATATTTAGAAGACGAATCAAATAAATATTTTTATGCATATGATGAACTATTAAAATTAAAGCAATATTTAAATAAAAGCATTGAATTTTTTGACGTTTTATCAAGAGAATTTTTAGTATTAATAGATAAAAATAATTATGATAATACTTTTGTTGATTTTGAAAAATTTACTAATCAATATCATGATTTTACCAAGTTTAAATGTGAAAAATTAAAAAGAATAGATTTAGACTTTTATAATATCTATATAGGTAAAATATTTTCTCTTGTTGATAATATGAAAGATATTATAAAAATTTATTATAGTGATTTATGCGAGAAAATAAAAGATTATTATACTACCATATTAAATAATCAAATGGAAAATTTAAAAAATAATATCAATGAAAAAATCCATTTAAAAAAAGAAGTTTTATTAAATTTAGAACAAGTGGATAAGATTATAAACGGATTAGAAGATATTGTGATTTTATATAACATAGAAATTAATAAATTATCGAGTAGTATAAATGAATCGAAAAAATTTTTAAAATATATTAAAATTGAAATTATAAATGATATTGAAAAAGAACAAAGCGCATTATTTGATAAAATAAAAAATTTTAAAAATAATGTGTTTAATAATTATATAATTAAAATAAAATCTAATTTAGAAAATTATATAGTTAGAAAAAGTAAGTTATTGGATGAATATATATCTGGAATTAATGAAAATAATGTAATTGATAAATATAATAATATAAAAAATTATTATGAAAACATTTCTAAGGATTTAGAAAAAACAATAATAGAAATTAAAAATGAAATAAATATTTTGGAGAGTTTTGAAAACAAATACAAATTGGGTAATATTAAACCAGATATTCAGTTTAAAACTTTCAAACAACAACTATTTGATAAATATAAAGAAAATTATGAGATTATTTTGAGGAAATTAATAAATATTACTCTTAAAAAACTTGAAAGTGATTTTGTAATTTTGGGAAAAAAGAAAAAAAAGGATTACATATTAAAGTATATTAAAGATGTTAAAGAAACAATAGATAAGTATAATTCTGAGTTTTCATTAAATTATAAATACTCATATTATTTTGATAATAAGAATAAATTAGAAGAATTAGTGAATGATTATTTAAATGATGTTATATATTTTTATTTAGAAAAATTAAAAAATCAAAAAGATGCTTATCAAATGGATTTAAATTCAAAAAAAGATTCTAATAATCTTTTTGATTTAATTAAGGCATTAAAATTATATAAATCATATTCAAAAAATCTTGTTGATTTAAAAGGAGATTATGATAAAAAGATAAAAGGGTTTATAAATGAAATAAAAAAAGAGGTAAAAGGATTTGATATTAAAATTATAAAAAATAAATTAAGTATAGATTTAACTTTAGATATCTCTGAAATTATTAATAAAATAAAATCATTATTACCAATAAAAGAAAATGAATTAAATCAAAAAATAGATAAAATTTATAATTCTAAAATTGAAGAAATAAATAATATAAAAACAATAAATGCAAGAAAAATTAGTAATCTCATTGATGATTATTATAAGCAATATAACGAAATAAAATACGAATTTGATAATATACTGAAAAAAGTAAAAAATTTTGTTTATTTTCGTCCTAATTTAAAATATCATTCTATAGAAGATTATATAAAAAATCATATAAAAAATTTACTAAAAGATACAATTCAAAGAATTGAACATTATCATAATGAATATAAAGCATTATTAAAAGCTATTTTGTTTAAAGATTTTGAAAAAATAAAAGAAATAGAATATGGATATGCTGACCTTTCAATTAAAATAGAAGAATATATGAATTATGATAAGGAAATAAGCAAGATTAATAAAAAAATTAAATCAAAATTGAAAATTCCAAAGTTGAAATATTTGTATAAAACAGCTTACGGATTAAAAATAGCCCATAAAATCAAAATTGAAAATAAAAATTTTTTGTCAAGAATTTTTGGAATAATTAAAATAATGCTGTATGGGGGTAAAAATGATAGCAATAATATTGATAATATGGATAATTAATTTTATAACTTATATATTATTAGGACTAGGTTTTTTTGATTTGATATCCAATTATTATATGGGGAGTAATCCCATATTTTTTATCAAAGAAAAAACTGTAATTCTGGTTAGTGAATTAATACTGCTATTAGTTTTCTATTCTTTAAATATTTTGAAAAAGAATAAATTAAAAATTATTCCATATGAAAAGATATTAAATAATTACACGCTAAAAGGTTTTATTTTTTCTAATATAACAATAGCTTTTTTTCATAGTTCTTCTCTGATATTTTTATACTTTTTTAATATATATCTTCAAATGCATCCTGTTTTTTTTGACAATTATATTTTAAAAATAGTTAATTTCATCTATTCTTTTAGATTTTTCTTTTATTCATCGTTAAAATTTATTTATTATACAAGTGAAATATTATTTTTCTATTTTATTTTCAGAGACAATATAAAACCTATATTAATTAGAATATTTTTAAAAACTTTCAAACCAAATACCTTTAAAGAGAATAGGAATTTTTATTTAGAATATTTTATACATAAATTACCTAAAATGAAAAAAGAAAAATTAAAAAGTGAAATAAATAAGATGATTGATGAATTAGAAGATAATATAGAGTTATCTATATTATATTCAATATCTATGAACTATTCATTAGAAGTAGATTTAAATGATGAAATAGAAAAAATAAAAAATAAAATACAAAATAAAGAGTTAAAAAATATACTTAAATTATTTGAAGAAATAAATGAAGAATCATTTACGCATTTAAAAGAATTATCAACAGATATTGACTCTGAATATAATGAACAAAAAAGAGAAATATTATTATCTGCAATATTATACAATATACAAAAATATTCTAATGAATACTCACAAATATATTTTTTATTAGATTTACTTTTTGAATATCAATATTATATAGAATTACCTAAAATAGAATACAGCACATATCCATATAATTTTATTTATATTTTTAAAGATAAAATAAACAATGTTTTAGAAGATTTAGAAAAAAATAAAGAACTAAAAGAATCGTATCCTGAAATTACTCTGCTTAATAGAACTACATCAAATTTGTTCAATAAATACATTGAAAGGGGTATGATATGAGAAAAAGATGGATATATACATTTATTAATTTTAAAAAACCAAATATATTTAAAATTCTTGCAATTATAGTAATAATTTTATCTTCAATATTATCATACAAATTCATCAATTATAATATTAATAATGAAAAATCAAGAATAGAATATGATCCTAGAAAAACGATAAAAGTAAACTATCAAAATGTAAATGATATAGAAACCAACAATAACCCAGATAATTTGAAAGTATATTTTAATGATGATAAATATATACATATAAGAAATGAGAAAAATTTGAAGTATTCATCAATTCCAAATTTTAATATAAAAGATTTTAGTGTATATAAGGATAAAAGTGTGATTTTAGATACTAATAATAATGTGTATATTGGAGATAGCAATTTAAAAATTGAAGATACTATTTTAAAAAATAATGACAATGGACCTTCGAAGATAGGAGAAAAAATATATCAGTACAAAGATAAAATAGTAGCATTTGATGGAAATATTTTTTTATATGATACAAACAAAAACTATTGGACAAGTCTTACAAAAAGGCTAAATATAGAAAAGAATTTTCAGAATATATATTTTAAACCAAATTATTTTATTACAACTACTGCCACAGAAATGTATGTATTTAATCCGAAAGATTTTACAGTAAAAAGAATTTTGGAATTTAAAGAAATAAATGATATATCACTAGATGAAAATGATATTTATATTGTTTCAGATAATTCTATATACAAATACTCATATACTTTTGATAAAAAAGAGAAAGTTTTTACCCAAAACAATTTTATGGGTAAAAATATTTTAGGTGTTAGATATCAAAATGATAAAATATATCTTCTAACAGATTATGGATTATCAATATATAAAGACAGAACCTGGAAAAATATAAAAATTGATGGAATAAAAAAAGATTTTTATGTTTCTGATGAGATTTATGTTATAACTAATGACAAAATATATGTACTTGGGAATAATAGTTATAATTATGACGATAATTATTTTTTTGATGGCAAAACATTATATTTCAGAAAAGGTAATGATATATACAAAATTGAAAATAAAAATGCTATAAAGTATTTTGAGGGTTATAAAGGAAAGTTTGAAGATTTTAACCCTGATGAAATAGTAGAATCACATTTTAAAGATAATAAATTAATATTAATTTCAAAGAATTCTATTTATGTATATGATTTTGAAAAAAAAGAATATAAAATAGTTGGAAAAAATGTTAATAATATATTGTTTAATAAAAATATATATTATTTGTCTGATAATAAACTATATATGTATGATTTAAAAGAAAAAAGGATTTTGGCAGAAGATGTGCATAAATATGATGTTTTTGACAATGTTGTGTATTATATAGATTCTAAAAATAGATTAAATATATTACAGAATAACAAAAAAATCACATTATTTGAAGAAAATTATGATTTTGATTTAAAATCTCTAATATACCTGCTAAAATTGGATAAAGATCTACTTTTAGTAAATAAACAGGAAGCAATTATATTAAATTTAGAAAATTATAAAATAAAATCAAAAATAGAATTTGAAGATGAAATTGAAAATGTAAAAAAATATGATGAAGCAAACTTTGCATTAATAGGGAAAAATAAAATCTATTTTTTTGAAAATTCAAAAATAATAAAAGAAATTTCACGTAATAATGAAATAGTAAATACAAGAGGTGATTATATTGTTTTAAAAGATAATAATGAATATTATTTTTATGATAAATATGGTAAGAGTAAAAAATTTGAAGAAAGTACAATACCTTTTGAATTTTCAAATGTAGAGCAATTATTTGCATTAAAAAATGAAATATATTTTAGATTAAAGACTGGGGAAATGTATAAGTATATCCCCAAACTATTTTTGTTTAATAAATTAAATGTAAAATATAATTATCCAATAGAAAAAATAAATGAAGTGAATAATGAATATTACTGTATTTCAAATAATACATTGTATAAACTATTTAAAAAAGAGAAAATAAAAGAAAATGTTGTGGATTATATATATTTAAACAATAAATTTTATTACCTTACTGTTGATAATTATATAAAAACCAATGATGAAAATCTTTTTGATAATATTAAAAAAGTTGAAGGGAATTATTTGAGTAGTTATCAGTATAACAATAATCTTTATTTATTTTTTACTAATGGTATAGAAAAAATGGATTTGAATAAATACAATATATCAACATTTGATATAAAAATCAAAGATGTTGTAGTAGATAAAAATTATGCATATATTATAAATGAAGATAAATTACATTATTTTAATTTAGATCTTTTTACTTTAGAGAATAGTGAAGCATATGCTAATCCATCATATTCTGTTAATAATAATGAATTATACATAAAAGAAAATCATAAAATTTATAATATATCGAATAACCAAAAAAATCTTATATTTGATTTTAATCCATTAAAATATCACATAGTGAAAAATGTGTACTATTATAATAACAAATTATATTTTTTAGGAAATAATTTTTATGCTATTTATTCACCAGATAATTTAAAATGGGAATATTTAAACGAACATATAAGTATTGTTGATTCAAATTTTATAAATAATAAAATTTATATAAAGAAATATAATGGAGAAGTTGGTTATTTAGATAATAAAAATTTTATAAAAGATGAAATTCCAGATTTTAATGTTTATAATAATTATAATGGTTATTTTATAAACATAAATCAATCTCTTGATGATATAAAGGCGATTTATAAAAATCATAAAATTTTATTGGTTTTAACAAATAAAGCATTATTGAAATATAATATAATGACTTATTCATGGAAAAAACTAGATGATTTTTCATATGTATTAGAAGGTTATCCGGAAAAAGATGGAATGATTATTATTCAAAAAAATAAAATCACAAAATACAATAATAAATTGGAAAAAAAAGAAATAAATATCTTTTTTAGTAATTATTGGTATTCGGATAATATAGTACTATATAGCGATAATAAATATATGGTGTATGATAAAGACTTAAATAAGATTTATGAAAAAAGTATATTTGAATTTCCAAAAAAGGTTGATAAAATATATTATATTGATAATTACTTATATTTAATTTCAAATAAAACATTATATGTTTATTCAAAAACAGGTTTTAGCAAATATACATATTATAACCCGGAATTTTTATATATTGACAATAATTTATTTGTGATAAATAATGGTAAAGTTTATAAGTTTGAAAAAGGTAAGGAATCAAATTTATATGTTAATGTGAAAAGTTTTGTATGTAAAAATAACAATTGCATTTATTCAGATTATGATAATAATGTATATATTAATGGGGAAAAGTTTTTCAATTATAATATTGAAGCTGAAATAGAGTATTTCTATCCAATCGATAAGTCCAGTATTATCATTTTAGACAAAAGATCTAATATATACATTTATGATTTGGTGTCACATAATGTTGTAGAAAAACATAGAAATAATAAAAATTTAGATAAATATCAAATTATAAAAGATGTAATAACCAAAAATAAATATTTGTTTTGGCAAAGTTCTAAAGATAGATTATATTATTATGATATTTCTAATGATTTTTATGATTTTGTAGATATGGAAGATAATATTATAGATTATACTGTGTTTAATAGTCAAATATATATTATGACAAATAAAGAGGTAAAGATTTATAATAATAAAAAAAATGTAGAAAAAACAATAACATTGCCAGATTTGCCAGATATAAAATATGTCTTTAGATTCAAAGATAATTATTATATTAAAGATGAAAAAGATAATGATTATTTAATAAATAAAAATCTACTTATCGAAGAAAAAGATAAAGTTATTGATAATAAGTATTTGATATATAATATAGAAATATTTTCTAAAGGAAAAGAATTATATGATCAAACAGGTATAAAATTACAAAAACCACTATTTAATGAGTATTTTGAATATGATTATAAAATTGGTAACTATTTAGTTTCAACAAAAAATAAGGTAGTCTTTAATTTAAAAGATTTTTCATCTTGGACTTTTAAAAAATATGAAATACACTCTAATTTTATTAGAATAGATGATCTTTTAATTACAGACAATGGCATAAAATCATTAAATGAAATTTCAGAAATTAGTTTCAATAATATTTTAATAAAACCTAATGTATCAATAGAAAAAGCAATAACGTTAACTGAAGAAGGGAAAAAGGAAAAAGAAAAGATAATAAATAAATATAATAATTTATTAGAAAAAGAAAAAGATATAGAAAATCTAATAGATAATACGAAATCGGAATTATCAGAATTAGAAGGGCTTTCAGTTAATGCTACAGCAATTAAATATAATAATTTAACAGACTTAGAAAATTTAGAGAATTTATTAAAACAGAAGAATGAAACAATAAAACAAAAAATAGCTGATTTAAATTCACAAATAGAGGAAATAAAACAAGAAAATGAAAGATTAAATGAAATAATAAAAACAAATGATAATAAAATAAATGAATACAGACAAAAAATAGAAAAAATAGAATCAAATAAAAAAGGGAAAAACTTCTTATTAAAGCTTTTCTCATTCAGTAAAAATAGCATAGAAACATTGACAAAAAATATAGAAAAATTAGAAAAAGAAAAAATGATAAACTCGGGAAAGGTATATGGCAATAATCAAAAAATAGATAATATAGAATTTCAAAAAAGCTTGGAATTAGAAGAGCTTAAAAATATTCAGATTCAATTAAAGGGTGTTTTGATTATAAAATTAAAAATATATGAAAAAGAAGAAAGTTCACTAAAAAATGAATTATCAAAATTCAAAGATTTAATGAATAATTTTCACTATTATTATCCTCAATATGTTATTTCAATACCAAAATATAGAATTAATGGAAAAGAGATTATAGATTTTAGTGGTAAGGAAGAAATTGTTTTTGAAAAATATGATTTTATTTCTTTTAAGCAAGAAATAATGCAATATTCTTATAATAGGGGTTATTTACAACATATTAGTAAGAATAATAATTTGTCTATAAGAAAAAATTATAAAGAGTTAGAAACATATAAGCAATACATGAAAAAGTTTATAAAAAATTATAATTATATATATTTTGAAGATAATAATTATTTTGAAAAAGGTAGTTCTGATTTAAAAACATATAATAATATTTTTATGCTTAATGGGAAAACATATATTTTAGCAAATAATAAAATACTAGGAGTTAACGCAGCATTTTCACCATATAGTTATGGAAGTTTAAAAATATCTAATACGGGTAATGTTGAGTATACACGTTTTAAAAGTGGAATATATTATAACAATATAAAAATAAATGACTATATATATAAAAGATTTTCATTAAAAAATAATGAAATAATATTTGAAGGTAATTTTTTTGCATATGATATATCTGGAAATCTGATATCTAAAAATGATGTTGTAGAATTAAAAGATCAAATAGACGAAAAATATAAAATTGTTATAGGAAATAAACTATCCATTGCTCCTACTAATAAAGAAAATAGTTTGAAAATAATTAGTGGAAAATTGTATTTTGATGCAATAACAAAAGTAGCATATAATAATTATGCTTATGTTCTAAATGTTGGTATAATAAACCTCAATACTTTAAAATATATATATTTAGGTAATATTGATGATTTAATTACAGCAGACAATGGTGTTTTTGTTAATATTAATGGAAAAATATTTAAAATAGAAAATGATGTTTTAAAGGAAGATAGCAATATAATATATAAAAAACAAGCAATATATTTTGATTCTAAGTTTAAGTCATTTGAAAGCAATAATAATGAATATTATTATTTCAATAAAAAAATGGATATAGATGAATTTTATAATAATATATATAACACATTAGCAAAACCTTTGAATGCTATATATTATAATAATAATGTAGTATTTAATAACTCAAAATTCTTATACAAATTGAATAATATAGAAATTCAAATAGTTGATAAAAATAATTATAAGGCTCCTATGGTAATAAAAAACGAAATAGTTGATTTAGCAAACATTAAAAATTATCCAGAATATTTAAAAAAGTATAGTGTAAATATTGACATTGATAATGGCATTTTAGAAACTCAAGAAAGCTCTAAAAATGCATTATATTATAACAATAAAAAAATTGAAAAAACCAAATCAGAAGATATTATAAGTGTAATATCCTATTATAATTCTAAATACATCATTACAAGAAATTATATATTTGAGTTAAAAGATAATAATCTAACAATCAGACAAAAATTAAAAAATGCTATAGGAGTAAAGAGAATATTAGATTATTTATTAATTATATTAGAAAATGAACAATTGATATTTAGCTTAAAGGATAATTCCATTGAAAAATATAATAATCAGAAATTATCTTTAGATCTAGATGAAATGAAAATGAAATTTGATAATTACGATATAAAATTTGCCAATAAATATTATAGTATTAGAGATGCAAAAATATCTAATGAAATATTTGGATTAGAAAATGTCATAAATATAATAAAGAAAAACGAAGATTATTATTTCCTTTTGAAATCTAATAATATATTAAAAAAATATAATAATAAATATGAATTATATAAAGCACCATTTGAAGCTAAAAGTATTGATCTAATTAAAAACGAAATTATACTAAATAAAAAGTATATCTTTAATGAAGGTAAATATAAAGAACTTTCTGAAAAAGAATTAATATCAATACATAATTTAAAAGATTTAATGTATAAAAATAATGAATTAAAAATAGTTGATTCCAATGATATGACCTTTAATTATTATAATAATAATATTAAAACAAAAAGATTGTTTTTTGATGAAATATTCAATATCAAATCAAATTATAATAAGTTAGAGATAATTGCGAATAACGGAGTATATGAATATGAAGCAGGCAGAATGGGGTACAAAAATACAATGAATATAGAAAAAACATATAAACTATTTGATGATATAATCATAAAATCAAATAAAAAATATTATATTTTTGATGATAAGATTAATAAATGGGATGGAAGAATATATAATTCTATAGTATTAAATCCAGATTATACAGTATCTAATATTTATGATTTATCAAGTAACCTATATCTTTATCAAGATAAAGAAAATATAAATATAACCTTTAATGATTATTTTGATATTAAGCCAATTGGAGATATTAGAGTATCTATTCATAACAATAATATAATGGTTTTTAAAGATGGTATATATATAAACAAAATAAAGGAAAATGTAAAAAGTGTATTTTTAAAAGAGGATAATATAATAGCTATTGATTCAAAAAATAATGAATATTTAATAACTAAAAATTCTACTAATGAATATAAAACTGATGAATTTGATTTTTGGTCATTTGATTTTGTAAATAATAAATTGACTAAGGTAAAGAAAAAAGTAGAACTAAAATTTAACGGATCATTATTAAATGATTTAAATAACATAAAACCTATAGATGTATTTGAGGCTGATGAAATTTATATAGAAAATAAATATGGAATAAGTAAAAGTATTTTCCGAGAATTAATAGAACCAAATAATATTGTATATAAAAAGAGAATAAATGATTCCCTGCTTATTAAAACAAAAAATAAAGATTTTAGATTTAATATGCCAGAACTTAAAAATTTAAATGTAAAAATATCTTATGATGGCACCAAATTTACTGAAGAATTATCGGAAAATTTTGAATTTAAATATCAACATTTTAGTTTAGATAATTTAATCTTAAATGGAGTATTTATATTTGATATAATAAAAGATTTCAATATTGATGATACATTATATATATCAAATAACTCTGGAACTTGGAAGAAAACATTAATTCCATATTATTTATCAACGAGGTCTCTTGATAATTATTTTGTAAAGGACAATAAATTGTATAATAAATTAAAAATGAAAAAATCCATGCTAAATGCTGCTTTGCTAGAAATATATATTGATCCAAATATGAATATAGAAGAAAGAATTAAATCTTCAGGTGATTATATTAAAATTAAAAATATGGAAAAGAGTATAACTGATAATATTTTTGTATTTGATAAATTAGGGAAAGTAATAAAAACTGATGAACTATACAACATTAACCAATATGGTATTTTCTCAAAAAATCATATCATAAAATTTAATAGTGCAAAAAAGATATTAAATGCTCATGATGAATATTTAAAAAATCAAAAGAAGTTTATTGTATTAAATGGAAAAACTGTTGATTACTCGCCTAAGAAGCTAGAAATTTCGGATAATAAATGGATTTGGGATACATATGAAAATAAATTAATGTTTATAAATAAATTTAATCCAAATCTAAAAAGGGTTTATTTAAATAATCATTTTTATGATGATATAATAATTGATATTTATATTGATCAAAATAAAATATACATGAGAGACAAAACAGGTTATGTAATAGTATACGAAAATAGTAAACCTATTAATATGGAAAAATATAGAAACCAAAAATTAAAAGAGTTTGAAAACGATATAATTTTTTCCTCGAAAAAATACAAATATATTTATAAAAATAATAAATTTTATGTAGAAAAAAAGGGCGATGATTAAATCGCCCTTTTTATTAAATAATTATCAAAAATTAAACTAAAAAATAACAATGTTAAATAAAATATAGTTTGATATACGAATTATATGCCGAGATCCGGGGAAATAAAAATCGTCTAAAATATTTATTATTAGTGAATCACAATTTTGTAACTATGTAACAACCAGGTTAATTCATAAAAATTAAAGAAAAATGAGGGGGATCCGGAAAACACAAAAAATTCTAAAAATATTTTCATTAGCGAATTTAATATTTAGTAAACCGCACGATAAATGAAATGAAAAGAAAAGGTGTTATAATAATAATCAGTATTTCTACGTGTTTTTAATCTACCTATGAGGTATGGAAACCTCTCTAAATATTTTAATAAAGCCTCTTCAATAATTCGGTTTTTAATCTACCTATGAGGTATGGAAACATTCACGGATAAATTCTTTTACCTTTTTTTCTTCTTCGTTTTTAATCTACCTATGAGGTATGGAAACTGTAACTTTCCAATCTGTTCAATTGATGCAAGTACGTTTTTAATCTACCTATGAGGTATGGAAACTGCTTCTTCTGATAAGAACGAACTTAATGCTTCTATATGTTTTTAATCTACCTATGAGGTATGGAAACTATCAATAATTACATAATCTTTATTGATATCTGATTTGTTTTTAATCTACCTATGAGGTATGGAAACGGCTGTTAAGGTCGCCCTATACCTTTTATTGTGATTTTGTTTTTAATCTACCTATGAGGTATGGAAACGATATTACTTCACCTTTTACTTCTTTTACTTCTTCTTTGTTTTTAATCTACCTATGAGGTATGGAAACTCTATCATCTGTAAAAGGAATAGTCACTCTCTTCATTTTTTCGTTTTTAATCTACCTATGAGGTATGGAAACAAATAAAAAACAAAAGCCGCCTTAGAAATCGGCGGCCTCGTTTTTAATCTACCTATGAGGTATGGAAACTAAAAACATCTCCTTTCTATTAGATTGTGAGGTGTGAAAGTTTTTAATCTACCTATGAGGTATGGAAACTTTTTACATATAACAGAAAATCTTTGATATTGTTCATTATGTTTTTAATCTACCTATGAGGTATGGAAACGATCAAACTTTGTGTCAGGTCTAGCAAGTTTTGGATATTGTTTTTAATCTACCTATGAGGTATGGAAACTCACCCTCCTCAAATTCTTTAAATGATTTTCTTTTGCGTTTTTAATCTACCTATGAGGTATGGAAACTAAATTAACAGAATGGAATAATTATCAAATTTTAATATAGTTTTTAATCTACCTATGAGGTATGGAAACGATCAAACTTTGTGTCAGGTCTAGCAAGTTTTGGATATTGTTTTTAATCTACCTATGAGGTATGGAAACTCACCCTCCTCAAATTCTTTAAATGATTTTCTTTTGCGTTTTTAATCTACCTATGAGGTATGGAAACTAAATTAACAGAATGGAATAATTATCAAATTTTAATATAGTTTTTAATCTACCTATGAGGTATGGAAACCTGCCCAATAAGTTACAATACCTTTGAATCCTCTTAAAGTTTTTAATCTACCTATGAGGTATGGAAACGTTACATCAAAAACAAGAATGTCATTTGAATTAAGCATAAGTTTTTAATCTACCTATGAGGTATGGAAACTTGTGTTTTATCTTTTAATTCGTTTAATTCTAATATGTCGTTTTTAATCTACCTATGAGGTATGGAAACGACACCTTCTTTTGTTAATTCCACAATTGAAAACTCATCGTTTTTAATCTACCTATGAGGTATGGAAACCCCAATTGAATTTACTAACTCTTGTGGTGTTTCGGTAGAGTTTTTAATCTACCTATGAGGTATGGAAACTTGTATATGGGTTGTAATATGTGCATATGCTATATGTGTTTTTAATCTACCTATGAGGTATGGAAACGGAATTCCAAGTATATTACTTACTACATTTGCTGTATCGTTTTTAATCTACCTATGAGGTATGGAAACTAACGATAGGGATAGCAATATGTATAATTTAAAAATAAGAGTTTTTAATCTACCTATGAGGTATGGAAACTGAATATTTTTTGTCTAATATATATATACGTTTTTTAATGTTTTTAATCTACCTATGAGGTATGGAAACTTTAATTCTAAGTCTCTGTTTAAAATTGCATTAAAAAAGTTTTTAATCTACCTATGAGGTATGGAAACTTTATTTCGTCCTTCATTCTGATTAAGACATAATTAAGGGTTTTTAATCTACCTATGAGGTATGGAAACGTAATTTGCATGAATTTCTTGTATTCTTGGAATGAACAAAGTTTTTAATCTACCTATGAGGTATGGAAACTGTTTAGGTAACACGAACACGTCGATACCTAGCTCAGGTTTTTAATCTACCTATGAGGTATGGAAACTGTTTTTCTTTCTGATATTTCTCCTTTATGATATTCTGGTTGTTTTTAATCTACCTATGAGGTATGGAAACTTACCAGTGGCTTGCTCACTGTATTTGTTTAGGTAATAAGTTTTTAATCTACCTATGAGGTATGGAAACTCATTCATCCATTCATCAATCTTAGGAACAAATGTGGTTTTTAATCTACCTATGAGATATAAAAAAATCAAGGCCTTTAAGACCTTGATTTTTTGTTCAAATTATTTAATTTTTGCTCTTTTATTTTCTAAACATTTTATCAATAAAACTTTTTTTATCGGTTTCAAATTTTTCATCAATATGATTTATAATATTTTTTTCTATATCATTTAATGCTTTAGCTATTTTATTATCTAATGTAGCATCAATTCGTGAAACACTTAGTTTTAAATATGTAATTTCATCATTTACTTTTTTAATATCCCTATCTATTCTTCTTGCAATGCTTTCAATTTTATCTTTATAATCTTCATATAATGAATATGTCTCATCTAAAGTTTCTTCAATCTTATCTTTTAAATCTGTCTCTATTTTATTAAACAAATCTTCAAAAAAGTCATTAAATTTTTCTCCTATAATTTTATTTATATCAATTTCTGATTCATATTTATTCTTTATTTCATTTAAATTTTCTAAAATACTCCCTATTTCGTTCTTTTTATTTTCTAGTTCATTTAATAATTGCGATAATGATTTTTCGGTTTTTTCTTTTATATATTTTATTTTTGATAATTCCAAATCATATTTTTTATTAAATGAATAAAAGTCTTCTGAAATTTTTTTGGCTTTTTCATTTAATGATTCTATTTTTTCAGATAAAGACATTATATCATTGTTTGAATTATTAATTTCCTCTTTTAATTTAGAATTTTCTGTTATAATTTCTTTTTGAATCATATGAAGTTGATCAATATTTTTTAAAATTTCATTTTCTTTTTCATCCAATTTTTTTATTGTTTTAGAAAAGCTTTTTTCAGTACTTTCAATATAATTATCTATTATATTAATTTTTTCTTTTAACCCTGTTATTAATTCATTTAGTTCAAAATTCATTTTATCCTCCTTTTTAAGTCATTTAGAAATTCATTTAACTCGTTTAAATAAAAAATATTATAAATTTCTTTATATTTGTTATTATCAATCTCTTTGATTTTTTCTAAGATATTATTATCATTATATAACTCATTATATTTTTCGAATATTTTTTTGTTATTTTCAATTTTAACGTATGACTTGAATATAATATCTCTAAGAGTATGTGTTACTGTTTTTATTTTTTTTGATAGGTTATTAACCTTTTTATAATCTTTGATTTTGAAATAATATTCAATCGCATTTTCATAATCTTTAAATTTTTCATGCGTTTTAGCTATATATTCTAAAAAGATATTATCATTTGTTTTTTGGAAGTATTTTGTACATAAATCTATAAAATGCTTTTTTAGAAATATATAATCTGAATTATTGGTGTTTATATTATCATCGAATATTATGTTAAATAAATAATCTATTTTTTCGCTATCAGCAAATATATTTATAAACTTTTCAATATGTGATAAGTTGCTTATAATTTTTTTAAATACGTTTTTAATTATATTTGATGGAATAATATGCATAAGATTTTGTACTGTTCTAATATCATTCTTTATTATTCTATTATAAATGATATTTTCTAAAATATCATTTGGTATATCTAATAAGTTAATTTTCTCTTCTAAATAATAAATATAATTAATATCAATTAATAAGTTTAATGCATTCTCTAAAGAAGTATTATCTTTATATTTTTCATATTCTTTGAACAATTTTTCTGCTTCTAGCAATTTAATATTTTCTATTTCTTGAGTATCTTCATATACTAAATCATTTATGAATAAATCTATAATATTTTTATCATTGCCAATTTCGATTAAATTTTCTTTTATTAAATCATCTATATTAAATGTTCTTTTAAAATCTTCAAATTCTTTTATATTATTAAAATGTATTAATAAATTTTCCTTTGCTCTAGTAATGGCTACATACCATCTTTTTATGTCAATATCATCAATAGTTTTCTTTTTATTTGTTGAATAATAAAAATCTAAGATTGCTACGTTAGTAAATTCAAGGCCTTTTACTTCATCTATGGTGAAATATTCAATATAGTTGTTATTTTTAATTTTATAATCATATGGAGTAATAGCACCAACAAAAATTTGTTTTTCTTGGATACTTTTTTCTAAAATCGTTATAAGTTTATTTTTATCACCAATATAAATTTTTACTGGAATATGGTTGTGATTACCATTTACAAATTCAATATTATCAGCAAATAAATTAGCAAATTTGTTTATTACATAGGAGTTTCTATAATTGTATTTTAGATTAAAATATTTAATATCATTAGCATTAAAACCTTTAACTCTATTTAAAACGTTTCTATCTTTAGCATCATTATATGTAATGTTTTGATTTATATCATATGTGAATATTAAATTATTATCTTTAAAGATTTTTTTTATAAATTCGAATTCGATTATAGATAAATCTTGCATTTCATCTATAAATATATATTTTTCTGAGAAATTTAATTTGCTTATATCAATATCATTATATAAGTAATAAAATGGTTTTCTATTTTCTTTTTTTAATATAGTATAATATTCTTTTATAATATAACTTAATAATTTAATATCCTTTTCAGAGTATGATATACCTTTATTTTTTCTTTCTAACTTTTTCTGAATTTTAATTTGAATATCATTGATATTATCATTAAAATCAATATCAATAAATAATGAGTTTATTAATTTTGCTATTTCATTTGGATAAAAACTAAGGCTACTAAAATCTTTTTTTGAGTTTTCTATAATGTTCATTATTATAGTTTTGCAATCATCATCAGAAACATAATAAGATAGGTTTATATTTAAGTTAAAATTTTTAATTATATTTTTTATAAATTCTTTAAAGGTATATACATTTAATTTGTTTCTAGCTTTAGAAAAATCTTCGTTTTCTTCTTCATAGTATTTTTTTACCAAATTAAAAAAATAATCTTTTAATTTCGCATTATAAGTTAAATACATAAAATTTTTATTTTCTTTTAAGAACATATATGATAATTTATTTAAAATAGTTGTTTTTCCGCTTCCTGCAATTCCACTAATTCCATAATGAAAATTATCGATATAAGTTGTATTGTGGATAATCTCGTTTTGGATACTATCATTTCTTAAATATAATTCAATGTGTTTGATTTTTGGTATTTTATTAATGTTATTTTTTGATAATTCTATTATTTGAAATCCATCTAAATTTATATTATTGTGATAATTTTTTAAAGAAAAATCCATTTTATTATATATATCATGATTTCCAATCATGTACACTAAGATAGAGTTATCTAAAAAATCAAAGATAATTCTATTTTTATAGCTAAGTCTTCCTCTATAATGACTATTAGATATTATTTTTATTTGCTTTGGACTTATATTATTTATTTTTTGTATAAAATTTTTAAACTCAATAAAAAGATTTTTATTTCTTTTTATTGTTTTAAATGCATTTTTATGGATATAAATTTTATCTATATTTAAATTATTCAAATAAATCACCCTGTGCAATTATAACATATTTTTTAATTAAATATATAAGAGAAAAATAATTATTATTGAGATATAAAAATTTCAATTTATTATATGTAAAAAATCAAAGAGTAAAAATTTTATTTATTAATATATTTAATAATGAAAATATGTTATAATATTATAGAATTTAAAAGGGGGTGTTTTGATGAGTAATACATTAATTAGTACTGTGGGGGCAAGTCTTTTAGGCAATTTAAGAGTAGATGATAAATTAAGAGAATTATTTGAAAAAGGTAAAGTTGATGAGCTTTCAGATTATTTGTTAAATTTAAATGAGGATCCAGAAAGTTATAGGGGATTTGGTGCAGAGATAAATTCTATAGTGAGTATAATCAAAAAAGGATATATAAATGAAAGAAAATACCTTTATTTTTTAATTTCTGATACATTAGATGGGAAAAAAATAGGAAGAATCTTAAAAAAATATTTTGAAAAATCAGAATATAAATTTGAACATGTAGAAGTTAAGGTAAACGAAAGATTAGATGATTCAAAACCATATGATTTTAAAATATATGGCTTAAAGAATTTAATAAAAAATATGGCAGGTATTATCCGACAACACTATGGAAGCATAATTATAAACGCAACAGGGGGATATAAAGCCCAAATAGCTTTTGCATTGGCTTTAGGTCAAGGATTAAAAGTTCCAGTATATTACAGATTTGAGAGATTCCCAGAGGTTATAGAATTAGAACCTTTACCTTTAAATTTGGACTCGAGTTTGTATTTTTTGTGTAGAGAATTATTTGAAGATTTACAAGATGATATTAAACCATATATTGATTTTGAGTCTATGTATAAGTCATTATCTAGAGAAGCTAGAATATTTTTTGATATAACAAAAATTGATAATGAAAAATATATATCAATTAGTCCGATGGGACAAATATATATTGAAAGTATTAAAAATGAATTTTATCATTTACAAGATAAGATAAAACCTAAAAAAAGAGATAAAGATTTACTTTTTTTAAGTAGTAATAGCGAAGGGCATTCAAAGGAATTAATTAATAAATATAATTTAAGGAAAATTTTTGAAGATTTTGAATATATTGAAAAAATATGGGTATCAAGATATTCACTGCATGAAAAATCTACAAAAGCTAAAGTAAAAATTAGAGGTAATAATATAATAATAATTTTACAAACTAGGCAAGGAATACTTCATTTAGAAGCTGAGACAACAGCCAGAAATAATGAGGAACTAGAAGTTATTAAATTAAAATTAGAAGAATATTTGAATAAAAAATTTTAATAGGAGGAAAAGTATGAATTTCACTGTTTTTGGGAATATAAATATTCAAAAAATATTAAATTCTTTTTTTGAAAAAATACTAATAAAATTAGAAGATGAAGATTTGAAAGATATAAATGAAAAATTAATTAATAATATAAAAAATTCTAAATTTGAATTCTTAAATAAGCGAGAAGTATATACAAATATAAATGATGAAGAAAAACTAACGGGATACTTGTACGATATAAAATATTATTTTAAAAATGAAATAAAATATTTTTTTGAAAATATTTTAATATTAGTTCCGGATGAAGATGGATATTTTTATTCTGCAAACAGAAAATTGTATTCTCCATTTGTTATTTTTGATAAATTTATTTTAGAAGAGAAAAATGATGAAGAAAAAAAAGAAAAAAAAGAAAAAAAAGATCTTGATATTTCAAAGACAATTGTTATTCAAGGATATTATCTTGCAATTTTATCTACATTTTTAAGAATTGTAAATTCTGTTGAAAGAAAAAAGAAAAAAAAAGGAAATGATGAGGCTGTATATGGGAATTATATAAATGAATTATCAAAAACTATAGGAGTAAAATATTATTTGTATTTTTTAACAAATAAAAAAAAGAAAAAGCAAGGATATATAGCTCAAAAAATACCTGTTTTTTTTGAGCCAGATGATTTAAATTATATAGAATACTATACTAATCCTAGAAAAGTTGTGTATCCTAATGAAAAAGTAAATGAGTATATGAGATTACCACATGAAAGTCATAAAGGAATAGTAGACTTTTTAGAGACTCCAGAATCAGAAAAAATTGGACTTACTTTGAGTTTAGTATATTCTGATGACTTAACATATGATTTTGAAAAATTAAATTTTAAAAAGAGTAAAAATAAGTTGTCATTTGCTACAAGTCAAATACCTTTTATATTACATTCAGATGGTGCAAGAGTATTAATGGGATCAAAAAATTTAAAACAAGCTATAAAATTGGATAAGGCAGAAAAACCAATAATTTTTACTGGAAATGAAAAAGATTATATAGGAGTAAATGGTTTAGTTGTATATGGTCTTTTTAAGGGATTTAATTTTGAAGATGGAATAGTTGTTTCTGAAAGTTTTGCGGAAAAAATGGAAGCTCATGTTTTAGAAGAAGAGAAATACATCATTGAGGTAAAAGAAGATAAACATCCAAAAAAATCAGGCAATAAATGGTTATATAAAAAAAGTAAAGATGAAAAAATTGAATTAATATGGAAGGTTCATGTTGGTGATTGGGTTTCATATGATGATAAATTAATTGAAATATATGATAATGGTAAATTAAAAAAAACTATAAGATATATGGGGAAATATAATGCACAAATAAAAGAAATACCTATAGATCCAGAATTACCCTATCAAACTTATGATGGATCTAAAAAGATAATAGAAATAAGAGTTAAGTATTTAGTGAAAAAACACCTAGAAGTTGGGGATAAAATAATGGGAAGGCATGGAAATAAAGGTACAATATCGCTTATACTTCCAGATGCCGAAATGCCAAAAGTGATTATTAATAATAAAGAACATAATGTAGAAGTTATTTTAAGTCCTTTAGGTGTTGTATCTAGAATGAATATAGGTCAATTATACGAAGTTCATTTTTCTGTTGCCAAAGAGTTTGGAGATTTTAGAGATTTTGATAATGGAGTGTTGCCTTTTGAAAATGGATTTAAATATAAAGATAAATTATTAAATGAATTAAAGAAAATAGGTTCTGATGATTATGGACGATTTAAGGTAATATATAAAAATAATCAATGGAATTTAACTGCTGGATTTCAATATTTTGTTAGATTAGATCATTGTGTAAGAGATAAAATACATGTTGTTTCTTTTGCGCGTGAAGGTGAAATTAATTGGCAACCATTAAAAGGAAAATCACGAAAAGGTGGCCAAAGATTTGGTGAAATGGAATTTTGGTCAATGTATTCGTATAACAATAAAAATATAATAAAGTTATTTGCAAAGAAAAATTTAGATAAATATACTAAAAAAGAATACAAGAGATATCCTGAAGATTATTTTAAGAAAATATTGGAATATTTCAATATAAAATTAGAAACAAAAGAATATATGAAATCTAAATTTACATTTATTGATGATAAAAATAAAATATTCAATGATGAAGATGTAGAAAAATACATATATGACTTTATGTATCCAGGCTTTGAAATCCCATTTCTTAAATTTGCAATGAATCATATAAAACTATTTGATGGAGATTATGAGAAATTCAAAGAATATACGGAGAAATTAGCTAAATCAAAGAAGGAAATATCTTTAAAATATTATGAAAGTGATTATAATACTAGAGTAGAAAATGCATTAAAAGATTATTTATTCAAAAAAGATGGATATTTAAGAAACTTAGTTATAGCTAGAAGATTACATTTTTCAAGTAGAACAGTAATTACACCACAACCATTAAGTTATATAGAAGAATATGATTTGAATATGGATATAGATAAAGTGATATTACCTATTGAATTTGGTATAGAGTGGTTGAAAAATATAAAAATAAATAAATATGATTTAAGTAAAGCTTTAAAGGGAGATAAGAAAAAAAGAATTGAAATTGCAAAAATTCTAAATAAGTATATTGAAAATAAAGAAATGTATGTTCTATTAAATAGGCAACCATCATTGCATAGACATTCTATACAATCTTTTATTCCAAGGTTCTGGCATAATTACACAATTGGATTACCAATTAATGTTTGTGAAGGATTTAATGCTGATTTTGACGGAGATACTATGGCTGTATATTTTCCAAATATTGAGTTAGATGATAATGTTAAGTCTGAACTAATTAAAATGTTGCCTTCTAGAAATTCATTTAAGCTTGGAGATGGAGATTTAATATATTCTATTGATCAGGATATGGTATATGGAAAATATTTAGAATCAGGAGACAATAAAGGAAAAATAAAAAAAGAGTATAGTGAAAAAATAAAAGATTTGGCTATAAATAGGGATTTTGAAGGTATTAAGAAATTAATTAATGAAGAAATAATAGATAAAGACATCAAAAAAGCAACAGAAAAAAATTTAACTTTAAGTGTTTTTGAAATAATTAATGACGCTGAAAGTATGAAACATATAAGAGAATCGAAATGTAGAGGTAAAGATTCGCAATTTAATCAATTAAATAAAAGTGTAGAAAATTTTGGAAAAGGATTTGTTCATGGATTAGGAGAAAAAGATTATTTTGATATAAAAAAAGGTATTGCAAGAAGAGCAAGAAGAACATTAATGGATAAAAAATTGAAAGTAGCAGATGCTGGTTATTTTACAAGAAAATTAGTAGAATTTTTAGGAGTATTATTAGCAGGAGATTTTGAGGATTTTGAAGAGATTGAAATAGATTTGAATTTACAATTAAATAATGGAAATAAAATAGGTGAAAATTTTGGAAAAGATAGATTTATGTATAGATATATAAAAACAGGATATGAAATTAAATTTATTACTTCTGTGGAAGAAATTCCAGATAAATTTATATTATTATCTCCTAAAATAAAAGAAATAGATAATAAATATTATGTAAGTCGAAAATATTTAGGTTGGGATGTTTCAAAATTAAAAGAGTTTGATATAAATGAATATGTTGGTATTTCTGCAGGACATGTTTTAGGTGAAAGAGGAACTCAATTATCAATGGAAACATTCCACTCGGGTTGTGAAGGGATTAATATGCAAAAAGTAAGTAGTTGGATTTTTAATAGCGCATTTAATAGTGAATCTTATATGGAATTTTTAAAAAATATTGAAGATGAATTTTATAAGATTTTTAAAGAATATATTTTTAGCAAATTGAATTCTAAATCTATCTATTTTGAATTATTATATTTATTTGCTCGATATTTGAAGAGTAATAAGAACATAACATCTGTTAATAAGTATTTCAATGATATTGATTTAAGAGGTCCTTTGACATGCATGTCATTTGAAAAAGGTTTAGATGTATTGAAGAAAGTTGAAAATGGGAATTTATATAATGAAACGCATCCGAGAATAGAATATGCATTTTTCTGGAGGGATATAAATGAGTAAAGGAAAAAAAGAAGAGGAAAAAACTATAAAAATAACCAAGAAAAAAAGATCGTATTATAGTAACGAAATTTATATGAATAATTCTGAAGAAACAGATGAATTAGAAAATATAGAAGAAGATAGCGAAGACTATTCAGAAAAAGAATTGAAAAAACTAGAAAAAACTCTCAATCCAGAAACTGAGAAAATTAGTAAAAGAAAAATTGGATTTCAAATAATTAAGGTAAAAAATGAAAATGGTTATTATTATTATGAATTATTGAATTTAACTAATGGTATAAATTTATATAATAATTTAAAAGAGATAACGAAATTATTCCCATGGTTTGAAAAGTTAACAAAAGAAAAATTTTATGCAATTGCTTCAGATAAAAGAACAGGTGGGATAGTAGAATTTGACAAAAACTATGGTTATGATTATTCTATGTTATTACCTAATGGAGATATTGTGCCTTTGTCTTCCATGAAGAAAGAAAAGGGCAGATATGAAAATCCAGAATTTAAAAAATATAGAGAATTTAGAAGGTTTATAAAAAACAATATTGAATATATCAATCAATTAAAAAAAGGAGATGTAAAAAATGAAGAAAACTTAGATGATTTAAATATTTTTGTTGGAGCTTTTTTAGTTGCGATTGAAGAAAAAAAGAAATATTATAATGATGATTATGTTGAAAAAATATATAATAAAATTATGGAAGATGATGATAAACTTATAGAAAGTAATTTAGTTGAAATGGTATTAGAAGAATATAAAAAATTTTTCTGGGGTGATTAAATTGATTTATATATCTAAAAAAGAAAAATATATTGATGATATTATTGAATCTTTAGAAAAACAATTTAATGAGAAAGAAGAAAAAATAAGTATAACAGAATTATTTTGTAAAGATATAGATTCTGCTGACTTATGCATTTTAGAAGAAAAAGAGTTATTAAAAAAAGGAGAAAGAAAAAGGAAAAATCCAGCATTAAAAAACAAAAATGGTAATCTTTTAAAAAAAATAAAAGACAAGAAAATTGTTTTAATTGTTGAAGATAAAATAAAAGGAGAAATTTTTGAAAAATTTTTAGAATATGAAATCATAGGTATATTTAGAAAAAAACGATTAATGTATGAGTTTGAGGAAATCGGGAAATTTGAAAAATTATTAAAAGAATACATCAGAAACATTAATTATGGATTAAAAACTAAAGGGAATAAATTATATATGGACATACCATATAAAAAGTTAAGAGATTGGAAATTTTATCCAGATACAGAAGATGTATATGGATTTTATGAGAAAAATAAATATGTATCAATATTTCTAGATCCAACAATGAAAGATTTTTCTAAAAAATTAAGAGTTATAATAAGGGATTTTAAATTAGCAATGAATAAATATAGTGAAATATTAGAAAACATTAATAAAGTAATTGAGGATAAAAAAAATTTAGAGATTTTGGATAAGAATTTATCCGCTTTGAATGAAAAGATATTTTTACCTTCATTGTTAATTGAAGGCGAAACAGGTACTGGAAAGACTTTAATTGCAGAAATTATTTCTTCAGTTATAAGTAATCAAATATATAAATTTTCATTATCTAATATATCTAAAGAACTTGTCGATTCTGAATTATTTGGAACAAGAGAAGGAGCTTTTACTGATGCGAAAAATAGAAAAGGTAAGATATTAACTAATGTTGGTAAATGTGTATTTTTAGATGAAATAGCAGAAATACCAACTGATGTACAAACTAAATTATTGTTATATTTAGATGACTTTAAAATAAGGCCGGAAGGATTAGATGGATCGCCTATACTGGCTCCAGCTTTTATAATTGCTGCAACTAATAGAGATTTAAGGAGAGAAATTAATAATAATAAATTTAGAGAAGATTTGTATTATAGATTTAAATATAAAATAAAAATTCCTTCATTAAGAGAAAGAAAAGAAGATTTAAGATTTTTAATTAACTTTATATTATTAAATCCATATATTAATCATTTTGATAAAGATAAAAACAAATATCAAATAGAAAAAATCTCTTTAGATGCTATTGAAAAACTAGAAAATTATAGTTATCCAGGAAACTTCAGAGAGTTAGAAGGAATACTGAAAAACGCTGTTAATATGGCTTCGGCAGAAAATTTAGATATTATTTTAGATAAACATATAGCATATTAATATAAAAATTTACACATCTCCCTCATTTTTGTAATTATTATGTAAAATTATGTTGTTGACAAAAAATATTTTTTATGATATAATATATTTGAAAGACTTAAAAAAGTCTTGTTGGGTTTCCCAGCAAGACTTTTTTATTTATGTAACAATCTTGAGAAAATTTATACAGCAAACTTCATTTTTTCTATATTTTTATATTATTAAGACTCATCAGCAATATTTATTTTTATCAACTATTTTTAAATTATAAAATGAGTCTTGTTAGGCTTCAAGTTTTTTGAAAAGCTTCTTTTACTTAAATCAATCTTGAAAAAGATTGTCCAGCAATCTCTACTCAAATATATTATTTTCAAATTAAAAGACTCATCAGCAATATTTTTATTTTATCTTGATTATTAAAAAAATAATGAGTCTTGTTTATACTCCTCTGTGAAAAAAGGCTGTTTGTATTTTTTTATAAAAAAATTTTTCCTATCAGCATTTTTCAGGTATTTTTATTATCATATTTTAATTACACAGAGGAGGTAATTATATGAGTAGAGAATTTATTGAATCATTAAAATTGGAATCAAACGTTTCTTTTACAGCAAATGGAGCTCTTTCTTTTAAGACTAGTGGTAGCTATGTTGTGGACTTTTTTTACTTTTGTGGCGCTTTGATGGATGATCTTAAAAGATTCGAGACTATGTTTTTTAATGCTTTTAATGAAGATAGATTAAAAGCCATAAGAATTCTTTTTTACTCCAGGGATGTCAGAGGTGGTCAAGGCGTTAGAAACACTTTTAGAACTATCTTAAATAGGCTAGGGACATTTTACCCAGATATTGCACTCAAAATAGCAAAATATGTACCTGAATATGGAAGATGGGATGATTTATACGCATTTGTTGGAACAAGTATAGAAGCACAAGTGTTTAAGATGATGTATAACCAATTGATAGAAGATATAAAAAACTATAAGGAAGGAAAAGAAATAAGTTTATTAGCTAAATGGTTAAAGTCTGAAAACACTAGTTCTGCAGAATCAAGAAAACTAGGAAAACTAACGAGTAAATATTTTAACATGGATTCTAAAACATACAGAAAAGTACTTTCAGGTTTAAGAGAACATTTGAGAATAGTAGAAAGAGATGTTAGTAGTAATAATTGGGAGAACATAGATTATGAAATAGTACCCTCACAAGCTATGAAAAGGTATAGAAAATCATTTTTAAAACATGATGAGAAAAGATTTTTAGAATATCTAGAAAAAGTTAAAGAAGGAAAAAAGAAAATAAATGCTAGTACATTATATCCACACCAAGTTGTAGAAATGGTTATGGAAAAACCAGATGAGACAGCAGAATTGTTATGGAAAAACCTACCAAAACATGAAGTGAAAGAGGATGCTTTGGTAATGGCAGATGTATCTGGTTCAATGTATAGCGGATACCCTATGCCTATACTTGTAAGTATATCTTTAGCAATATATATTGCGCAGAGGAACAAAGGAAAGTTCAAAAACACATTTTTAACGTTCTCTCAAAATCCGGAATTGCAAGAAATAAAGGGAGAAACATTATATGAAAATGTTGTGACTTTACAAAATGCTGATTGGGGAATGAACACGGATATAATAAAAACTTTTAAATTAATATTAGACGTAGCCAAAAAAGGAAATTATACAAATGAAGATCTGCCAAAAACTATATACATTATATCTGATATGCAATTTGATATTGCAGTAGAAGATAATAAAATGACTAATTATGAAAAAATAAAACAAATGTATAAAGGATATGGTTATGAAGTACCAAGAATCGTTTTTTGGAATGTTAGTTCATATGGAAGAGATGTACCTGTAAAAGATGATGAAAAAGGTGTTATGACTCTCTCTGGTTTTAATCCAGTAATACTAGATTATATAATTGAAGGAAAAGAATTTACACCATATGATTTAGTAGATATTGTAATTAATTCTGAAAGATATAATAAAATAAATATCTAGTAGCAATCAAAAAATAAGGCGGAGAAATCCGCCTTAAATTAATAACTTTTTGAACTATTAGATAATCGAAAAGTTTCCGTTCTATCATTATCATTTACTATATGTAGATATCTGTCTTTCGCTTCTTTCGCTTTTTTCCTTATTATTGAAGGTAGATCAGATGTTTCAAATTCTTCTTTTAATATTTCCATTAAAGGATCTTCAAAGTAATAACCTTCTTCAGTTTCTTCATCGAATACAATATAATTTAAGTGTTCATCTGTAATTTTGTCTGGAAAAGCTTTTTTTAAGAAGTTTAATGTATATTTGGCAAATGTGTCTACAACATCTTGTGGCCTTTTTGCGTGATTTAACATGTCATGATAATCTTTTTTTGTTTCTTCGTAAAATTTCACATAAGATTTCATCATGCTTTCCCCTCCCTGTTTAGTCTACTAATTTTGACTTTAAAAAAAGGGAAAAGTTCTTAATATAACCTATTATAATAATAATTTAAAATACTCATTGTATATATCCCAGCTGTTTCAAATCTCATAATGGTATTTCCTAAATTTGTTCTAAATACATTATCAGGTAGATTTTCTAATTCTTCTTTAGAAAAACCCATGTCAGGGCCTATGATTATAGAAATTTTGTTTGGTGTATGAATTTTTTCTAATGTTTCTTTTAATGTTGCTTTTGTTGTTAAATCCAGGAGAATAGGATTTTCTATTAGCTTAAAATCTTCAAATTTGAAAAATTGTATCTCAGGAAAAACGGGATTTTCTGATTGTTTTGAGCTTTCTATAATTGTTTTTTGAAATTTTTCCAGTGATTTGAATTTTAATTGTGATTTTTGGCCATGGAATATATATATATTATTTACTCTTAATTCTACTAACTTTTCTATTAATATTTTCATCCTATCAAATTTACTAGCACCAATATAAAAGTCTATTTGTGGTTTGTATATTTTTTTATATTCATTTTTTTTGATTATTTGACATATTGTCTCATTTTTTTTAATTTTTTCTATTTTACAATGATATATATATCCTTTTCCATCAAAAACTTTTATTTCACTATTTTCCTGTAATCTCACAATTTTCAAATGAGCAGTTTCATTTTTATCCAGTAATATTTTTTCTTTTTCTACAATACCATAAAAAGCATTGGGCATTAACCAATAACCTCCATACCCATATATGGAACTAATACCTCTGGTACTTTAATCTTTCCATCAGGCATTTGATAATTTTCCATTATAGCCACTAATGTTCTCCCAATTGCTAATCCTGAACCATTTAAAGTGTGCACATATTCCATTTTGTTTTCTCTTGTTCTATATCTTGTATTTCCTCTTCGTGCCTGGAAATCTTTTACATTACTACATGAAGAGATTTCTTTATATGCATTATAACTTGGTAACCATACTTCAAGATCATAAGTTTTAGCAGCACCAAAACCAAGATCGCCAGTACATAAGGTTATAACTCTATATGGTAATTCTAATAGCTGTAAAATTCTTTCTGCATGTGATGTTAATTCTTCTAAAGCTTTTTCTGATTCATCAGGTGTTGTATACCAGAATAATTCAACTTTGTCAAATTGATGTTGTCTGATCATTCCACGCACATCTTTTCCATAACTTCCAGCTTCTCTTCTATAACATGGTGTGTATGCAACATATTTTAAAGGTAAATCTTTAAAACTTAAAACTTCATTTTGATGCATTCCTGCTAATGTGACTTCTGCAGTTGGAATTAAAAATAAATCGTCATCTTTTGTATTGTATGCTTCTTCTTCGAATTTTGGTAATTGCCCTGTGCCAAGCATTGTTTCTCTTTTTACCAAATGTGGAGGAACAATTTCCATATATCCATGTTCTTTTGTGTGAACATCAAGCATGAAATTTATTAAAGCTCTTTCCATTTTAGCTAATTGTGATTTTAAAATAGAGAATCTTGAACCACTTATTTTAGAAGCTCTTTCAAAGTCTAACATTCCTAATTCAGGGCCTAAATCCCAATGAGCTTTAGGTTCAAAATCAAATTCTTTTGGTTTTCCCCATTTTCTTATTTCAACATTATCATCTTCTGATTTTCCTATAGGTACAGTTTCATCTGGAATATTAGGAATATATAATAATTTTATATGAATTTTATCTTCAATTTCTCTCATTTTTAATTCTAATTCTTTTATTTTAGTACCCACTTCTTTTGATTCTTCCATTATATTCTTTAATTCTTCAGTATTTCCAGCTGATTTTAGTTTAGCAATTTGTTTTGAAAAGGAATTTCTTTGAGCCCTTAATATTTCGACCTCTTTTTGAATATTTCTTTTTTCTTCATCTAATTCTTTAATTTGATTTATTAAATCGGTTTCGTGGTTTCTTTTTATTAATGCATCAATAACAACCTCAGGATTTTTTCTAATTAACTTAATATCTATCATTTGTTTTCCTCCTTATCCTTTATTTCAAGAGTTAATTTTACCCTTTGTGCAGAAATTTCGTTTTTATCGGTTTTAAATGTTGCTTGAGAAGTTTTCATATCAATTTTTTTCTTATCGTTCTTAATATTTACATTGTCTTTTAATGTTAAAAGTTTTGTATTTTCATCATATTCAAAAGACTTTGCAAAAATTAAATAATCATCTTTAATAATTTTTACCAGTGAATTTTCATCTACCATCTTACCAGAATAAGTTTTATTTTTATTGTCAAATTCAATGATATCACAATATATAAAAATGTCTTTATTTTCTTCTTTTAATGTGATTTTTGTTTCGACATTGTCTTTTAATTCGCCTATATCTTTCTTTAAATCATAACTTAAAAATAATGATGTAGCTTCCATTGTATCAGTTTTAATTTTTATATTGCCTTCAGATTCTAAATCTCTCCATTCTTCATTTACAAGTGTAACTGTTGCTAAATCTGTTAAAACTTCTAAAGTGTCTTTTATTACCTGGACGTTATTTTTTAATACGTAGAAATCATCTCCACCTTTAACAGAATTGGCACTAACATGAATAGTTGATGAAAAAGAAATAGTAATAAGAATTACAAATAAAAATAAAAATACCTTTTTCATTATAATACCTCCAGATTTTTATTTATCCATAATTGAGCCATTTTTTTTGCATTATTGTATGATGCCCCACTTAAAGAGAGTGAAGTTAATTTTAAAGGGGTTAAAATATCTTTTTCTTTAGTAATTATATCAAATAATTTCTTTTTTCTCAAAAAAAATGAATAAAGTAATATTTCTGCTCCATTCTTTGGCGTTGGCAATTTTAAAGAACATTCTAAAGAAGTAATAACATCTATGTCATCTAATTTTAGTGGACATAATGAGATTTCTGCTGTTGGTACCAACCATTTTTCTTTATATTCAAAATATTTAAAAAATGGAGGTGATGAAAAAGAAGCTAGTAAAGCATCTATATAATATTCATCGGGACTAAAGTTATAAATTTCATTTTTTGAAATATCATAACTTTCAATTTCAAAAAAATTACCTAAATCTTTTATTTTAAGGTTGCCAAAGTAATTTTTTAATTCTTTTTCCAATTCTTTATGTGATTCAAATTCAAATTGTTTTTTTCTATTCAATTTCCACAATGTAATAGCTTGATTGTATAAATTTTCATATATTTTGTCTTTAAAAAAGTATCTGTTTAATATTTTAGAGTTTTTTATGAATTCAATCATTTTTCCAAAAAAATTGCTTTTATATTTTGAGATAAAAAATATTAATAATGAACTAATACCAGATACTCTTAAAAAAATAGGTATGTTATAGTTAATAAATTCAGCTATAACACCAGAATTCCAGTATATACCATATTTGAAATCTCCAGAGGCAATTTTAATTTCTTTCATTTTTATCACTTCTTTCGAGTTTCAATTTTGCTTCAAGATAAATTTCTTTATATTTATCAAATTCATACCATTGATATATAGAATCAAATATATATGTTTCATCAGCATTTTTCAAATGATTAGTTGTTATTAAATTAGCACTTAAAGAAGAAATAAAATTAATGTATTCTAAACCATCATTAAATTTTTCATTTTTTTGAGGGATATGTGATGCAATAACATATTCTGCTCCTAATTTTCTGCAAAGTTCAACAGGAACTTCTTCAAGCGTTCCACCATCAATTAATGTCATTCCACCCATTAATTTAGGCGTAAATGCAGCCGGTACATTTGATGATGCCATTACAGCATCTAAAATATAGCCTTCGGTAATTTCTTCAATTGTTTCGGATTCAATATCCAACGCTACGGCACCAAAGGGTATTTTACAATCAGAAAATCTTTTTTTGTAGAAAAGAGATTTTAATAGACTAAATAATAAATCGTTATTTAAAATTCCAGGAGAAGATAATAATTTTGCGAATCCTGCAATTTTATTTTCAAGGCTTTTCTTTATGTGGGTTATTTCTTTTGTAGAATGATTGATAATGTAACTAAGCTTTCTCATAACTATTTTACTATCTGGTTCTAAAGCATATAATGCGCCAATTAAAGAACCGGCGCTACAACCACTTATAGATATAGGTTTTTTTTCATATTTATTTTCTAAATATTCCAATAAAGCAATATGTGCCATTCCTCGAATACCGCCGCTACCTAAAGCGATTCCATAATTCATCACATTCCTCCCATTATAACATAAACTGCAATTCCTCCAACAATTCCACCAACTAAACTGTATAGTATATTATTTAATATATTTTGATTATTAATTCTGTTTTCTAAGTTTTCTACTTTATTTTTTAGAGAATTTGTATCTGTTGACTCTTTTTTCATTTCCAGGATTTCTGATGTAAGTTTATTATTTTGTGATTTCAATTCTGTAACTTCTTTTTCTAAGTTTATTACTTTCTCATCTAAATAAGAAGTATCAGAAATATTTTCTACTTTTTGTTCTACATTGTTTAATCTAGTGATGATAGATTCTAAAGATTTCATATTTTCTTTTATTAAATCATCTTTTATTTGCATATATACGTAATTTTTAATATCATCTGATTTTTTCATGATTGATTGAGATACCATTTCACTTATTATTTCTGTTAGAACATCTTTATTGTTAGAAGGAAGGTTCTCTAAATTGTATATAGAGTTTTCTAATGATTTTAGTCTATTTTCAAATGTGTTTAATTGTAATACTTTTTTGTCAAATTCGCTTTTCAATTCAAATAAGGTCTTAGTATTATTGATAACATCATTTTGTAATTTTTCTGTTGGAGGTTGCAAAGCTAAATCTTGAACTAGTTTATTCATATCTCTAATCTTTTTAGTTAACTCATCATCTTTAGCTTTTAATTCATCTATTGCTTTCAGTTGGTCATTGATTTTCTGTATCTCCTGATAATTTTTTGTGCTCATTTGTTCTAAATTACTAATTTTAGGTAATACAGAGTTTACATTTGTTAGTAATTCTCCGATATTTTTTAATCCGCTCTCTTTTACTGCGTTTCTAAAGTCTTCTAAATCTTTTGCCATGTTTAAAACTTGGGCAGTTAAGTTTGAAACAGCATAATCATTAGTGTTAATTCTTGATTCAATTTGATCCAATTTAGTAAATAGATTAGATATGCTTTCATTTTCTTTATCAAAAGCAGCTCCTTCTAATAAACCGATTCTTTGATCAAATTCTTGTAATTTTTTATTAAATGTATTTATTTCATTAGCAGCACTTTCTAAAGTTTTCATGTTATCTAATCTTTTTTCAATGTTTGATAATCTATCAAGTAATTCTTGAGGAAGTTGAGTATTAGCTGTAACTTTTATATCGCTTATGGTTTTTTCTAAATCTATGACTTTACTTTCTAAATTATTTATTCTATTAGATGCATCAGATAATATTCCATTATATGAATTTATAACTTTTTCCAATTCTTCAACCTTTGTTTTTAATGTTGGTATATCATTGGTTTTATTTTCAATTTCTTGTAGTTTTTTATATAATAATGTATCATTTGATATCGTTGAATAGTCTGTTATTTTTACTCTTGAAGTTTCTAATTGTAATACTTTATCATTTAATTCTTTAATCTGATTGTCTAATTCTGGAATTTTAGAGGTTAAATTAATTAAAGGTTTAACCTGAAAATCAAATTTCTGCTGAATTATGTTGTCAATATAGTCATTTGATGAAGAAATTTCATTTTTTAAATTATTAATTTCATTCATCAATTGAGTAATTGTTGCATTTTCACTGCTATCTTTCCAACGCATTTGTGCTGAAACTTCATTGGTGATAAATAATTTTAATCCTTCTTTTTCTTTTGTAAATAGATCATCTATATATGATTTATAATTGTTTTGTTCTCTTTTTAAATAATCATCAAGGGTGTTTGTCATATATTCTTTTGTTTTTGAAAATTGTTCCAATACACCTTCTACAGCCTTTTCAAAGTCATTCATTCTATTGCTAAATAAAACCATAGAAGCTAATGTGGTTTCATATAATTCATTTATTTTTTCAACAGATTTTTTTTCGGCAACCATATAAGCATTTTGAGCTATCGCTTTAAAAATAGGATTGTTTGAATCAGTAGAATCTATGGTTATGGCATTTTCTAAATTTTTAACTCTGGTGGATAAATCCATAACGGTATTTTTGGTGTTTTTATAATCGGCGTCAAGTGAAAAAATAAAATTTTCAAGAGTATATACTCTTGTAGGCAATTTTTCAGTTTCTAATTTTGTGAGTGATGCATCTAAAGTAGTTAATTCTTTTTTATAATTTTCATCTAGATAATCAAGAAATTTTGAGCCAAAAATGGCAAGATCATATCTTGAAATAGATATTGCACCATTAAATTTTCCTTGTGTATCAGTTTCCATTATGCCGGCATTGACAACCTTATACACATGTGGATAAACAGGAGATGCTGGTTTTACATCTGCAATTTCTCCAAATACAGATAATATAAATAGTAATAATATAATTGAAAGAATAACTCTTTTCATTTTTTTGCCCCCTTAATACCAATTATCAAGATTGATGTATTTTCCCTCATCTGTTAAATATATAAATCTTTCAGCAATCTTTTTCTGGCCTTTATATATTGCAATTTTATGTACTCCATATTCTAATCTTAAATCAAGTTCAGATGATGAATATTTAACATCATCCACATAAACATCAAAAGACTTTGTTTTAATAATTTTTACCGGTACAAGATTTGCTTTTGAGAAAAATATAACTCTATGTTCATAATTGTTTATATTAACATTGATATTGTACATTTTTCCGTCTGGAAATTTAAATGTGACGTTATGTGATCCAGAATCCAAAACATATCCTAAAACATATCCTTTATTTATATATTTTCCATCGATATAGATTAAAGCATAGGATGATGATGTAAATAATGAAACAGCGCCAACATTTTCATTATTTGTTAGGAACACTGTTTGTGATCTGTTTTTTCTTAAAATAGTTGATTTTTTTGAATTTAAATAATAAATATCAATATTTTTAGTATTCTGCATTGTATTTATTAAAATTGTTGAAGGTGTGAATGCATATTTATCCCCAATATACGTTAATATTTTTTCCTGAGATAAAACTTCAACTGAAGTTGATAATTTTGGATTTAAAATAATTTCTTTTGGAGAATCTTTATTTATTATGTATCTAAAAAATATGTTATCATCTTTTTCAGATGTGATTTCTATTATATGTGGCATTCCATCTAGCTCTAAATATTCAACATTTTCTCCAATATATTTTCCATCTAAATAAAAAGCTAGATCATTAACATTTTGAAATTTTATAATTCTATTGTTTTCATATAATTCAAAGAATAGTTGTTTTTTTGAAAGAGATTTATCTAAGTTTATTGTTAATTCTTTTGATATGTAACCAATTTTTGATAAAATAATCTTTAGATTTCCTGAAGGCACTGTAAATGTATGAGGAGTATACCCCATTCTTTTGCCATTAATTGTAACTAATGCGTTTTGTGGTGAAGAATCAATATACAACTGAATTCCTTTTTTTAATTCATATTTAAGATTAATTGGTTCATCGTTTTTTAAAGATATACTTTTTTCAAGAGTTAAATATCCATCTTTTTCTAACTTTAAATTATATTTTTTATTTAAAGATAAAACGGTAGAATATGGGGTTTCTCCAATAAAAACATTATTTATATATAATTTAGCAGTTGGTGTAGATTCTATAGTTACCATCCCATTGGGAATAAAATTAACATTAATATTTTTTGTTTCAAAAGGTTTTAATTTTAATTCTATTTCCTGAGATTTATAGTTTTTTGAAGAAAGAATAATTTTGTTTATGTTTACAGGGATTTTTAAAATTTCGCCATTTTGTATCAACAATTTATTATTGTCAAATATAACATAAAAAGAATTTAAATTTGAATGAAAAATTATAGAAGCCAGAGGAATTAATTCTGCTGTTATTTCTTTGTCTGAATCCATTAAAATGGATATTTTAAAGTCTTTATAACCATATTTTGATACCAAAATATTATATGTTCCTTTATTTAAGGAAATGATTTCCTTGTTATTTTTCATGGTTAATGTGTATTGATTATCAACATATACTAATGAACCTTTTGGAGCATTAATGGTTAATTGAAATGAAAAAGATAAAATGGTGAATGTTAAGAATATAAGTAATATAATATTATTCTTTTTCATTATTCCTCACCTCATTTATAGTATAATCCAGGTGCTCTAATTGACGCATTAAATTTTCTGGATTTTCAATTTGAGATAATACTTTATTCATAAATTCAACACGAGCTTTAATAACTTCTTTTATGACGTTTTCACCTTTTTGTGTAATTTGAATTGTGGTAACTCTTTTATCTTTTTCATCCTTTGTTTTTTTAAGATAACCTGAATTCTCTAATCTATTTATTAAACCAGTTGTAGTACTTTTGGTAATTCCTAAAGCAATACTAATATCAGTAACTCTTTTAGGACCTCTAAAATATATAATTTGAAGTAAATCAAATTGTGCGGGAGAAATTTCGCTGTTTTTAATAATTTTCCTACCTTCAACCTTAATTTTAAAACATATATCCCTTAAAATTTTTTCAAAATTTTCTAATCTGTTTTTTTCCATGATGTTCCTCCTATCTAAATATTTTTATTTTTGAAAGTGAGGTAATTAAGTTGGTAAAAAATATAACTTTTTCTGCTATGCTAAGCGTTATTACGGTATTACTATTTACATCTCAAATGTTTATTCCTGTTTTTGGAATACTTATATCCTTTTTTAGTTTAATTCCTTTAATACTTGTATATAAGCTTACGGATATGAAATATTTTGTAATTTCAGCATTAACATCAGGTTTTTTGATTTTGATTTTAAATGATATGTTTGGGTTGATATTTTTTTCAACTTATTTACTACCACCAGTATTGAGTATTGTATATAATAAAAAAAATAAAATACCCCACATTATATTTTTTCTCGTACCAGTGGCATCATCCTATTTTATGTATAAATCTTTTTTTAATATAAAAATGTTTGAATATTTGTGGCCTTTGATTGGGGCATCAACATTTGTTGTAATAAAATTTTATTATATAAAGATATCTGACTTAATAATGAAGGGATTAAAAGCTAAAGGTTTTTAATTTCCATATACTATATTTTATCAGAAAAACGGCAAAAAATGAAATATATGATATAATGAAAATAGAATAATTTAAGAGGTGATTAAAATGGAAACTATAGATGTTGTTGTGGAGAAAATTGTAAACGGAGGATATGGTTTTGCGAGGTATGATAATAAGATATATATGATTGAACATGCTTATCCAGGGGAATTTGTAAAAATAAAAGTAAAAGGAAATAAAAAAGATGTGTATTTTGCAGAAGTAGTAGAATATTTAGAAAAATCTCCATATAGAAATAGAACAACCTGCCCACATTTTCAAGAATGTGGAGGTTGTCAGTTATTGGATCTTGATTATAATGAGCAACTAAAAATAAAGACAAACATTGTTAAAGAACAAATAAGAAGAATAGGTAAATTAGACGATTCTCTTGTTTTAGATGCAGTAGGTTCTAATGAAATAAACCACTATAGGAGTAAAATGGAATTTGCTTTTTCTTATGATAAAGGTGAGATAAAAATAGGTCTTAAAAAGAGAAATAGTAATGAAATTATAGATATAAAAAAATGTTTAATTGCTCCAAAAGAATTTAATAAGATTATTCATGAAACTAAAAAGATATTTGAAGCATTGAATTTAAAAATTTATAATCCAAAATCTAGAAGAGGAGAATTTAAACATCTGGTTCTTAGAAAATCATTTTCTAAGAATGAAATAATGAGTATATTTATTACTAAAACAGAATATATTAGCAATTATAAAAAATTTAAAGAATTAATAAAACAAAATATAAGAGCGAATTCGATTATTCATGTTATGAATGGATCTGATTCTGTTGTTTTAAGAGGTCCATATAAAACTATAAAAGGAGAAGGTGTAATAAGAGAAGAGTTTGATGGATTTGAATACCAAATTCCACCAACAGCTTTCTTTCAAAATAATTACAACGTAACTAAAAAGATTTTAGATGAATTTATAAGAATAGTAAAAGAAGAAAAAATTTCTGGTAATTTACTGGATCTATATTCTGGTGTTGGATTGTTTTCAATATATTTAGCTCCATTGTTTAAACATGTAACTGGTGTAGAAAGTAATGGAGTTTCTGTTAAAGCAGCACATTCTAATTCAAATATAAATAGTATAAAAAATACTACATTTATTAAAGCGGATGTAGAAGAATTTATAAAAGATTATAATAAAAAAATAGATTTATTGATTGTTGATCCACCTCGAAGTGGGCTTGGTAAAGAAGTTTTAACCAAAATTTTACAATTGAAACCAAAAAATATTTTTTATTTATCTTGTGATTCAACAACTCTGGCAAGAGATTTATCAAAATTAAGTAAATTCTATAATATAGAATTTATAAGGCCTTTTGATATGTTTCCTAATACTTTTCATATTGAAAATTTTGCGTTTTTAAAGGCAAATAATAGTAATTAATTTTAATTAAAGTTAAATTTCTATGATTATTGCACAAAATCAATAATTTTTGGTATAATATGTATTGGATATATTAAATTTTGGAGGGAGGACTTTCCATGGAATTTATTTCAAAGATAAATGTTTTACCTAAGGTACCTGAAAAATTATCCAGGTTACCAGAATTAAGTAAGAATCTTTGGTGGACATGGAATTATGATGCACAAGAGATATTTGAAAGAATAGATGAAGACTTATGGGTTGATGTAAATAGAAACCCTGTATTGTTTTTAAAAAAAGTAAGTCAGAAAAAATTAAATGAAGCATCAGAGAATCAAGCTATTGTTTCATTGTATTCTCAAGTTATTGAAAAATTTGATAAATATATGAAAGCAGAAAACACATGGTTTAAATCAACTCATAGAGAATATAAGGGTGGGGAATTTGCATATTTTTGTGCAGAATATGGACTTCATGAATCATTCCCAAATTATTCTGGTGGATTAGGTGTTTTAGCTGGTGATCATTTGAAATCATCAAGTGATTTAGGAATTCCTTTAGTTGCAGTGGGTTTATTATATAAACAGGGATATTTTGAACAAAGAATAAATTCTGAAGGTTGGCAGGAAGCTATATTCAATCCATATGACTTTGATAATTTCCCTGTTATTCCTGTAAAAGATGAAGAAGGAAATGAATTGTTTGTTACAGTAGAAATGGATAATAGAAAGGTTTATGCAAAAATCTGGAAATTACAAGTTGGAAGAATTAATTTAATATATTTAGATACTGATATTCCACAAAATGACCCAGAAGATAGAATGATTACCTACCAATTATATGGCGGAGATCAAGAAATGAGAATTAGACAAGAAATATTATTGGGTATAGGTGGAGTTAGAGCATTAAGAGCAATGGGATATAACCCATCTGTATGGCATATGAATGAAGGACATTCTGCATTTCTAGGATTAGAAAGAATAAGAGAATTTGTTCAGGAAAAAGGATTATCTTTTAGAGAAGCGGTTCAGGCAGCAAAATCAAGCGCTGTATTTACAACACATACACCGGTTCCTGCTGGACATGATGCGTTTCCATTTCATTTAATGGATAGATATTTTAAAAATTATTGGCCACAGTTAAAGGCTTCTAGAAGGGAATTTTTAGATTTAGGTGCAGAAATAAGACCAGATGGTTCGGAATTATTCTCTATGACAACGTTAGCTTTAAATTTATCTTCTAGAGCAAATGGAGTAAGTAAATTACATGGAGAAGTTTCAAGGGATTTAGCAAAAGATATCTGGAAAGGATTAGAAGCTGTAGAAGTACCTATTACTCATGTTACAAATGGTGTTCATGCAACAACATGGATTTCAAAAGAATTGCAGGATTTATTTACTAATTATCTTGGAAGAGATTGGCATGAAAAGATTGACGATCCTGATTTATGGAAAAAGATTGATAATATTCCAGATGAAGAATTGTGGAATGTTAGAAAATATCTAAAGAAAAAATTAATTTCCTTTATACATGAAAGAACTAAATTGCAGAGAATGAGACATGGTGAAACTGTAGAACAATTAGAAGAAATTGAAGAAATCTTGAACCCAAATGCTTTAACAATAGGGTTTGCAAGAAGATTTGCAACATATAAGAGAGCTACATTAATATTCAAAGATTTGGATAGGTTAAAGAAAATATTAAATAATCCTGAAAGACCTGTTCAATTGATATTTGCTGGTAAAGCTCATCCTGCTGATAAGCCAGGTCAAGAATTAATTAAAAGAATTTATGAAATATCGAGAATGCCTGAATTTAAAGATAAAATAGTATTTATAGAAAATTATGATATGAATGTAGCAAGACATTTGGTTTCAGGTGTTGACATATGGTTAAATAACCCAAGAAGGCCAAGAGAAGCTAGTGGGACAAGTGGTCAAAAAGCAGGTATGAATGGTTCCCCTAACTTTAGTGTTTTAGATGGTTGGTGGGTAGAAGGATACAATGGAAAAAATGGATGGGCTATTGGAGATGAAAGAGACTATACAGATTTAGAATTACAGGATAGAATTGACAGTGTGTCTATCTACAATACTTTAGAAAAAGAAATTGTACCGTTATATTATGACCATAATGAAGAATTAGGTGTTTCAAGAGAATGGATAAAAATAATGAAAGAATCTATTATATCTGTCACATCATTCTTTAACACACATAGGATGTTAAAAGAATATACACAAAAATTATATATGACAGCAGCTGAATTAGGTGAAAAGTTTATAAAAGAAGATTTTAAAATTGCAAGAAGATTTGCCAGCTGGGTAGAGTTATTAGAAAGAAATTGGGATAGTATTAGAATAAAAGTGTTGTCTAATGTAAATGAGGATGTTGTATATGCAACAGAAGGAAAAATAGAAGTAAAAGCAGAAGTATATTTACCAGGTATAGGTCCAGATTCTATATTAACTCAAATTGTATTGGCTAAATTAGAAGATAATAAAGTAATCTCTTTAAAATCATTTGATATGAAACTTGTAAAAGAAGTAAATAAAGATACTTATTTATATGAAGGTGAATTCGAAGTAGATGAAAGAGGACAATATGGATGGAATGTGAGAGTTGTACCATACAATCCAATTATGCCATATCAACATTATTTAATAGGTTTTGTTAAATATCCACAATAATAAATAACTGCAGCTTCGCGCTGCAGTTATTTTAATTTTTAGATAAAGTACAAAATAAAATAATCAAAATAATATTTGCTCATCCAGTGAAAATCCTTAATCCTCAAAAATGTTTATTCTCGCCTGTCACGAAAACTCACATCCATGTTCGGTTTCGCTCAATTTTGCATCCATGCAAAATTGTCAGGCTTCATTCACATTTTTTCGGGAATTTTCAAGGATTCACTCATATTATTTTTTCATATTTATTTTGTCAACAGTCTGAAATAACTGCAGCTTCACGCTGCAGTCATTTTTTTAGTTTTTAATTTTTAAAATTAATAAAAATATGATATAATTACAAATGTATAAAATTCTAAGGGGGGATTAAATATGGAAAAAGGTATTATAGGAATTTTAAATTATGCATTAACAAAAGAAATTGAAGGAAGAGAATTTTATAAAGCTAAAATGGATAGTTTATCTAACCCAGAATTAAAAACAATTTTTCATACTTTAGCAAACATGGAACAAGGTCACGTTGAATATATTAAAAGGTTAATAAAAACATATGAAAATAGTGAATCGTTAGAAGTTGATTTTGAAGAATCTCAAGAGAATATTTTTGAAAAGAGAGAATTAGAAGAAATCACTGGTGGAACAGTAAGTAATATGACTTTGGATTTAACTGTATTAAAAATGGGATACATGATAGAAGACGATTTTATGAAATTCTATTTAAAAGCAGCAGAAAGTGTAGAAGATAAAGAGGCTAAAGAATTATTTTTAAAATTAGCTAAGTGGGAAGAACATCATAGAGATACATTATATGAATACTATAAAAGATTATCAGATGAATATTGGACAAATATGAACTTCACACCATTATATTAATTGGAATGGGTTTTTCCCATTCCAATTATATTATCAAGGAGGGATAATGTGAAAACTTTAGGAGAAATACTAATTTCTAAAGAACCAATTACTGAAATATTAATGGGCAATCATGCTTTGGTTAGAGCTATGTTAGAATCAGGTGTTAAAGTAGTAACTTCATACCCTGGTTCTCCTACACCAGAAATCGCTGAAGGTATAAGAAGTATTCCAAAAGATAAAAATCCAATGTATTTTGAATTTTCCGTTAACGAAAAAGTAGCTACTGAAGTAGCTTTTGGTGCCGCTATGAATGGACATTTATCCACTGTATTTTTTAAAAGTGTTGGTTTAAATGTAGCAGCTGATTCTTTTGTTCAATTAGGATTATTTGATTTACAAGGTGGAATGGTAATAGTTCTAGGAGATGATCCAGGAGCTAATTCATCTCAAAATGAACAAGATAATAGACATTTTTCTAAACTTTCATATATTCCTATGTATGAACCAAATTCTCCAAAAGAAGTATATGAAATGTTTAAAGAAGCTGCTAAAATAGCTAAAGAAAAACACATGCCGGTTATACTACGTTTAACAACACATGTATGTCATGCAAAAGAGAAAATTACTTTCGATAAATTAGAAATAGAAGAATATGATTATACTCCTAAATTTGATCATATAAACGCTCCTCATATTCCAATTGCTGCAAGAGCATTAGATATGAAAAGAATGGCTTTAAAAAGATTAGAAGAATTTAAGGAAATATCAAATAATTCTAAATTTAATGAAATTATTGACAATGGGAACAAAAAAAGAGGAATCATAGTTTCCGGATTACCTTATCTTTCATTATTGGATGTTTTAGAATATGCTAATGAAAAAGTAGATATATTAAAAATAGGAATAGTTAATCCTTTACCGGAGAAAAAAATAATAGGATTTTTGAAAAATCATGAAGAAATAAAAATCATCGAAGAATTGGATGACATAATGGAAAAAGATATAAAAACATTAGCCTATGAAAATAAAATTTATACAAATATAATTGGTAAAGTTGATATAGAAGATTGGATAGGTGAATATAAACCTGATAAGGTATATGATATTTTGAAAAAAACCTGGCCAGATTTATTACCAGATATTAAAATGGAAATTCCACAAGTAAAATTGAATCCAAGACCTCCACAATTATGTCCTGGTTGTGGTCATAGATCCGCTTTTCATGCTATTAAATATGCATTGAAAGATACGGATATTACTGTAGCAGATATTGGATGTCATACTTTGGGATATTTAGAGCCATATAATATGGGTCAGGTTTTATTATCAATGGGACATTCTACTTCAACAGGTGCTGGTTTATCATTATTTAATAAAACAAGAAATGTTGTTGCTTTCTTAGGAGATTCTACCTTGTTCCATGCTGGTATTCCTGGTATAATAAATGCTATATTTAATAAACATAATTTAACATTAATTATTATGGAAAATGGAACTACAGCGATGACAGGTCATCAGGACTTACCTTCAATAGGAAAAAATATAAATGGTCCAACAGAAGCTATACCTATTAAAAAGATGCTTGAAGGATTAGGAATTAAATATATTAAAGAAGTGGATACATATCAACAAACAAAGCTAAGAGAGTATGTATTAGAAGCACAAAAAGAAGAAGGTTTAAAGGTTATTATTGCAAAACATCCATGTATGTTAAAACTGACGAGAGAACAAAGAAGAAAAGGAACTTTTAGAAATAATAAGGTGGAAGTAACAGATAAATGTGATCATCAATATGTATGTATTAGTGATTTTGGTTGTCCTGCATATCAAATTACTCCTGAAGGTGATGTTTGGGTACAAGAAGACTTATGTATAGGCGATGGTTCATGTATTCAAACTTGTCCAACAAACGCATTATCTTTTAAAATAGTATCTAAAGAAGGTGATAAATAATGAAAGCATTTAATATATATTTAATTGGTGTTGGTGGTCAAGGTATAGGTTTATTAAGTGAAGTGATTATACGTGCAGCAGATAAAGCCGGGTTAAATGTTAGAGGTGTTGATACTCATGGTTTAGCTCAAAGAGGAGGTACCGTTTCTTCTAATATTAGGATAGGAGAAAATATAAATTCTCCTTTGATAATGAAGGGTCAAGCTGATTTAGTAGTGGCTCTTGAGAGGCATGAAGCACTAAGAGGAATGAATGATTATTCAAAGAATGGTTCTACAGTAATTTATTATGATGCTGTATGGCAACCATTAGATGTTAGATTGAGAAAAGCAAAAGAAATAGAAAACGAGATTGTAGAAAAAGAAGCAAAAAGAAGGAATATTGATTTAATAAAAGTATATATAAATGATTTAAGTGACGCGAGAATGCAAAATATGGCAGTATTAGCAACTATGGCAAAAAATAAATTAATTCCTAATGTAGAAAAAGAACATTATTTATTAGCTGTAAATGATTTATTAACAGGAGATGTTTTAAAAAATAATCTGGAATTATTTGAGAAAGTATATAATGGATAATGTGAAATTAAGAGCCCTTGCGGGCTCTTTTTTAATCTATGCTGAAAGAGGTTGTTTGTTTTTAAACATCTGTTTTATTTCATTATCAAAAACAATTTTGATATATTTTTCCAATTCTTCGATTGAATTAAAATTAATTATTTCTTTTTCTGTAATTTTGTTATCTAAACCAATTAGTTCTAATAAGTATTTATTATTTTCAGAATTTAATAGGAATTTTTTGAAATAATGCCTCTTTTCTTCATACCATTTCAACAACTCATTTGTTTTAATCATAATATTACCCCCTTAAAGTATTTTTTTATATTGATAATTCTACCTTATTGTATCTTGATTATATGTTACTACAAAGAAGACTTAAAATCAATTAAGAAATAGTAACTTTTAAGTAACAAATCTACACTATAGTAGAAAATAGTGTATAATATATATATAGAAAGAGAGGTGATATTGTGGCGAAAGAAAACAATATTATTGGAAAAAGAATAGAGATGTTAAGGAAAAGGAAAAAACTTTCAAGAGAAAAATTAGGAGCAATTATTGGAATTGCGGGGAATAGTGTTTATAGGATTGAAGCTGGATTTAATTTACCATCATCAGAAGTTGTTATTCAATTATCAAAATTTTTTGATGTTCCAGCAGACTATATACTGGGAATTGACAAATATTCTGAAAATGAAAATGAAAATAATTTTAATATGAAAAAAATTCCAGTATATGAAAAGGTTGCTGCAGGTCTTTCAGGTGTAGCAGAGCCTATTGATTATCCTGTCGATGAAATATATATTCCATTAGGTTCTAGAGGAGAATTTGCTGTTGAAGTTGTAGGAGATAGTATGGAACCAGAAATAAAAGAAGGTGATTACGTTATTGTAGATACAAATGCGTATATAGAATCTGGTAATAGAGTAGTAGCATTAATAAATGATGGAGCAGATGCATTAGTTAAAGTTTATAGAAAAACTATGGATGGTCCTGCAATGTTGTATAGTTTAAATCAGAAATATGATCCAATAATATTAACAGATGATTTAAAATGGGAAATCGTAGGTAAAGTTGTAAGCTTATATAGAAGATATGGGTGATTGTATGAAAAAGGTTAACGGGTTCTTTCTTCAGAAATGAAAATATATATTGGTATCATATTTTAGGTATCCTATTGATTATTTTTAGAGTGTGCACTATTAATACCAAAAGGATACACTTTAAATAAAGAGAACTCAACGAGTTCTCTTTATTTAAGCCGATATTTTTTCTTTACTTTTTTAATTTCATCTCTGTATTTTGCTGCGTCTTCATATCTTAATTCAGAGGCAGCTTTAAACATTTCCATTTCAAGTAATTGTATATACTCATTTGGAGTTGTACCTTCTGCTACTTCGAATATGAATTCTGGTTTTTCTACCTTTTCCATAAATTGCTCAAATATATTTTTAGGTAATTCTTTTATAATTGATTTTGGTTTAATACCATGAGTTTCATTATAATCCATTTGTAATTTTCTTCTTCTATTTGTTTCGTATATTGCATTTTGCATAGCGTCAGTAATTTTATCTGCGTATAATATTACTTTACCATTAATGTTTCTCGCTGCACGACCTATTGTTTGAATTAATGTTGTTTCTGATCTTAAAAAACCTTCTCTATCTGAATCCATTATAGCAACTAAAGATACTTCCGGAAGGTCTAGTCCTTCTCTTAATAAATTAACTCCTATAACAACATCGACATCTCCGCTTCGTAATTTTCTTACTACTTCTGATCTTTCCATTGCATCTAATTCTGAATGTAAATATGTAGATTTTATTCCTAATAAATTCAAATGATCTGAAAGCATTTCTGCATCTTTTTTTGTTAACACCACAGCAATTGCTCTTTCATTTCTTTTAATTACTTTTTGTAATTCTGCAATAAAATCATCAACTTGACCTATTGTTGGTTTTACAACAACTTCTGGATCAATTAATCCAGTTGGCCTAATTATTTGTTCAACTATTTGTTCAGAGTGTTCTAATTCGAATGGACCAGGAGTAGCTGAGACAAATATAGTTTGTTTTACTCTTTCTAAAAATTCTTCAAATTTTAATGGTCTATTATCAAAAGCTGAAGGTAATCTAAAACCATAATCTATAAGATTTTTCTTTCTAGAATGATCTCCCGCCCACATTGCTCTTAACTGAGGAAGTGCAATATGCGATTCATCAATAAAGGTTATAAAATCTTTATCAAAATAATCTAATAATGTCCAGGGAGGGTCACCAGGCATTCTATTATCAAAGTGTCTGGAATAATTTTCTATACCTTTACAATGTCCTAGAGTTTCTAACAATTCCATATCCATTAAAGTTCTTTGCTTAATTCTTTGAGCTTCCAATAATTTTCCAGCTTTTTGAAACTCTTCAACTCTTATTTCTAATTCATTTCTAATTGATTCAATAGCTTTTTTTATTTTTTCTTCAGTTGTGACAAATTCACTTGCTGGATACACGGTAATTTTGTCAAAAAATTCTATTTTTGTTCTATTTAATATATCAAATGAATATATTTTTTCAACTTCATCATCAAAAAATTCTATTCTAATTCCAAAATCTTCATAAGGTGGAAAAATTTCTAAGATATCACCTTTAAATCTAAAAACGCCACCAGTATGTTTATCTTCTGAACGGGTATATAGCATTTTTGCTAAAGATTCTAAAATAAATCTCCTATTATATTCTTTTCCAACCTCTAGTTTTAAATTTATTCCGGCAAAATCTTCAGGATTACCTGAAGCATATATAGTAGAAACACTTGCTACTACAATAACATCTCTTCTTGTTAAAACAGATTTTAACGTTGATAATCGCATTTTTTGTAAAACATCATTTATACTTGCATCTTTTTCAATATACATATCCCTTCCTGGAAGATATGCTTCAGGTTGGTAGTAATCATAATAACTGATAAAAAATTCAACTTTATTTTCTGGGAAAAATTCTTTAAATTCTCTATATAATTGGACTGCTAAGATTTTATTTGGGGATAATATCAAAGTAGGTCTATTTAATTTTTCTATTACATTAGCCATGGTGAATGTTTTTCCAGAACCAGTAACACCAAGAAGTGTTTGAAATCTATAGTTTTTTTCAATTCCTTCTATTAATTTTTTAATAGCTTCAGGTTGATCACCTTGTGGTTTGTATTTGGAATACAATTTGAATTTATTCATAATGCTCACCTCAAAAATATTATACCTTACTTTGTCTTAAAAATAAATCCCGGTTGTTTAAATCACAACCAGGATTTATTGTTTTTATTTTTTATTAATTGTTTCGAGTTTTAATCTTGCATATACTGGAATACCATTTAAATATGGTGGATAATATTCTCCTTCAATTAAAGGTAAAGCATATTCAATAAATTTTTCATTGACAAACATTCCATCTTCTGTTATATATTCTTCTGGAATTAATTTTGTTTCATTTGCAACATTATCAAGTGGAATTAATTTAGTTGTACTCAAATAAGGTGAATTCATAAGTCTTTCTATGCCAACCATAAAACCACTTTTTCCTTCTAATGCATATTTTACTGCCATAGCTCCAACATTAATAGCTTCATTTACATCAACTTGACTTGATATATGTCTTCCACTTCTTTGTAAATAATCTGGAACTGCATAATGTGTTTTTATATTCAATTCTGTTTTTATCATATTTGCTAAAGTTGAACCAATACCACCAAGTTGAACATTCCCGAAATTATCTTGATATCCTCTTGCAGAAACGAATGAACCATCTTTATATTTTATACCTTCTGAAGCGGCTATAGAACAATATCCATATTTGGATATAGTATCTTTGATTTTTTCAAAGAATTTTTCTTTGTTAAAAGGAACTTCTGGCATTAAAATGATATGAGGACCATCACTTTCATGTCTTTTGGCTAATGCGGTAGATGCTGCAACCCAGCCTGCATGTCTTCCCATTGTTTCTAAAATAAATACTTTGGTTGAATCTGCTGCCATACTTTTAACATCCAATGTTCCTTCTAAAATTGCAACAGATAAATATTTTGCAATAGATCCAAAACCAGGAGTATGATCTGTTTCTGGTAAATCGTTGTCTACAGTTTTAGGAACACCTATAGCTTTTAAATCATAACCTATTTTTTGAGCATATTTGTGAATTTTATTAACAGTGTCCATTGAATCATTTCCACCATTGTAAAAAAAGTAATGAATATTATATTTTTCAAACACTTCAAATATTTTTATGAAATCTTCTTCTGTTTTTAATTTTCTTCTACAGGAGCCAAATGCACTTGATGGAGTAAATTTCAATAATTCTATTTGTTCTGGATCTTCTTTTTTCATGTCAGCAAGCTGTTCGTTAAAAACGCCGTTTATTCCATTAATAGCAACGTATATATTATCAATATCTTTTGAGTTTAAAGCAGCCTTGATTACACCATAAGCAGAAGCATTAATTACACTTGTAACTCCGCCTGATTGAGCATATAATGCGTTTTTCATATTATCTCCTCCCAAAAATAAAATAGTCTTGCAATTTGCAAGACTATTTTATCAAATTAATAATTCAATTAATTAAAGAATGTAACTATTTTAGATAAATAATGCAAAAACTTTAAATATGATATAAGAAACGATAGCAGCAGCTGGTACGGTTAAAAACCATGATACAAAAATATCTTTAATTACTCCAAGATTAATAGAACCAGTACCTCTTGCTAAACCATTACCAATAACAGAACCAACAACAGTATGAGTTGTAGAAATCGGCATTCCCATATTTGAAGCTAATAATACAGTAGTAGCGGTTGAAAAATCTATAGAAAAGCCTCTTGAGTTATTCAATTCGGTAATTTCTGTACCAACTGTTTTCATAACTCTGCTACCCCAAATTGCGACACCAATAGCTATTCCTAACCCACCTAAAGCAAGAATATATCTTGGTATTTCAGCTTTAGCACCCACTGTACCTGTTACAACTGCAGCATAAATTGCAGCTACAGGTCCTATTGCATTAGCAACATCATTAGCACCATGAGCTAAGGCAACATAACAAGAAGTTACAACCTGTGATTTTCTAAATATCTCTTCAACGTATACATAAGGATCATCTGAAACATTTTTTAATTTTGAAATAATATATATCATGATTATTAAAGAAGTTAGAGCACCAAATAATATAGCATAAATAATAGCTTTAAAGTTAATAGGCATATGAAGAGCTTTTACAATAAATGAAAGACCTATAATAAATGCAGCTAAACCAAGAAAGAAAGGAATCCAAATTTTTGAATTTTTCTTTATATTTTTACTATGAAGAATAGTTGCAGAAATAGCTTTGAACATAAAGAAAGAAACAACTAAACCAACTAAAGGAGAAATTAACCAACTTAATGTAATAGTAACGATTTTAGACCAATTGACTACAGCAATACCACCGGCTGCAATACCATATCCAACCATACCACCAACAATAGAATGAGTTGTCGAAACAGGCCAGGATTTATAAGTTGCAATTGCAAGCCATATAGTTGCTCCTAACAATGCAGCCATAGAACCCCAGATAACTAATTTTGGATCTGCCAATATGTCTAAGTGTAAAATACCTTTTCTGATAGTATCTGTAACCTGTTTTCCAAAGAAAGTAGCACCAACAAACTCAAGAACACCCGCAATAATAACAGCTTGTTTTGGAGTTATAGCTTTTGCACCAACTGCAGTAGCCATAGAATTAGCAACGTCATTAGCTCCAATCGCTAAAGCCATTCCAAAACCAATCAATAATCCTATTATAAGTATAATAGTCACAGTCTTCCTCCTTTACTCATTGATAAGTATATGAACTCTATCACAAACATTTTGAGCAACATCTGCTATTCTTGCTAGTAATAATATTAATTCTCTAATATAAAGAAAATCAACAGGATGTAATGTTTCTTTTTGAGAATATAACCATTTTCCAAATTTAAATAATTTATTATCTATATCTTTTTCAAACCATTTCATTTCATTAATATCCTCTTCTTCAGAAGATATAGTGTTTTTAGAGAAATCAGAATCAAGAATTACATTTATGTATTTAACAGTTTTCTTAAAATGATCAAGCATTTTTTCTATTTCATCAACAACTGAATAAATCATTTTTTTATGTTCTTCATCAAAGTTTATTCTGTTAAATGTCATTTTTTTTGCAACATCTTCAATTAAATCAATTATTTTGTCTTGTAAGTCAATAAAATTTAATAATTCAGATCTTTCAAATCTGTATAAATATCCTTTTTTTAAAAATTGCCTAAAATTTCTCTTTATATCATCTGCATCATCTTCGAGTTTATCGATTTTATTTACTAAATCATCGATGGGTTTTCCGTTTAAATATCTTTCAAAGAGTTCTGGTAAATAATCAGAAGCTTCTTCAACAACACGGGCATGCTTGATAATTTCTTCTATAGGGTTGAATCTCTGAAACATTTTTCCCCAAATAGTAATACCAATCACCTCCAAAATTATTTTGCATATTTTAATAAAAATTCATATGCCTCATTAATTTTTTTAAACTGTTCTTCACATTTTTCCTTATTATCAGGGCATTTGTCAGGATGATATTTTTTCGTTAATTCTCTGAATCGTTTCTTTAATTCATCCTTAGTGAAATTTTCTGGTAAGTTAAATAAAGATCTGTAATAATCATATTTCTGCCTTAAATCGTAGTAATTTTGGGAGCCATAATTACTTTGAGATTGATTCCCATAATTTCTATATGGATTTTCTCTTGTTTTATAAGTATAGAATCTAAATCTGAAATTTCTGAATAAGAAATATATTCCTAATATAACAAATAATAATAATATAGGATATCTAAATAACATAATAAATATCGCGCCAATAAATCTAAAGAAAAATGAAATTACAACCAATAATCCAATAAATGTTAGGATAGCTTCCATTTTATTCCTTCTTTCCGTAATATCTATAGCTATTCTAACATATCAACGTTTATAAAATGTTTCTTTGTTTTTTCAAAAAAAATAGGCTCGTATTTAAACGAGCCTATGAATTCATTATTGATAAATATCTATCGATAAAGCTTTGAACTTCATGCATACCAAAATTTCTATAAAATCTGTTTATTTCTTTATTGTCTTCGTCTACAAAGACCAATGTTGGAACAGAGAAGACCAGCATTTGACCGGAAACTTCAGGTTTTTCTTCAACATCTACATATTCTAATTCAATGTTGTTTTCACTCATAAGATTTTCTACCTTTGGCCATAAGCCTTTACAAGTTCTACAAGTTTTATTAGCGAAGTAATACGCTTTCACAATTCTACCCCCTTTAAAAATTTTTATTTCAGGAGGATTTTAACAAAATGAATTTAAATATTAAAGAAAAACAGTTAACAAGATGAAGATTTTTAAAGTTCTATATAATCACCAGGATTTAATATTTCACATTTTATTTTTAAACTTTCAACTTTTCGTTTAAAACCATCGGCATCGGCATTTATTATTTCCCATGTATTATAATGAAAAGGAACTACTATTTTTGGTTTAATCATTTTTGTTGCAACAATCGCATCTTCCACATCCATGACAAAGTTTCCTCCAATTGGCAGAAAAGCTAAATCTATCTTTTCCAATTCTAACAATTCCATATCTTTAGTTAAGCCGGTATCTCCTGAATGATAAATTTTTTCCCCGTCTATCTCTATAATAAATCCACCAGGATTTCCGCCATATATAATGTTATTTCCTTCGAAGATACCAGAACCATGTAAAGCAGGAGTCATTTTTATTGATCCAAAATCAAATTTTTTTCTTCCTCCAATATGCATAGGATGTAAATTTTTTAATCCCTTAAAACTCAAATAATTTATAATTTCAAAATTGGAAATTACTGTTGCATTTGTTCTTTGGGCTAGTTCGATAGTATCTCCAATATGGTCTCCGTGACCATGAGTAACTAAAATATAATCTAATTCTTTAAAATCATCAATGTTTTTTTTAGCTTGAGGATTTCCACTTAAAAAAGGATCAATTATTATTTTTTTACTAGCTTCAATATAAACAACAGCATGCCCTAGAAAATAAACTTTCATTTTTTCCCCTCCTATCCTAATCTTAAGTTAATAATTATGTATGATAAATATGATAAGAAAAGGATTAAACCCTTCCAGAATCCAGCTTCTCTTTTTCTAAGTAAAAATAGTTCTGTGAGAAATATTACCCCGACCATATAATATGCATCAAAAATTACACTTCTATCAGGTATAACAGGATGAATACTTGCAGTTATTCCTAATACAACTAATATATTAAAAGCATTTGAACCAACTAAATTACCTATTAATATATCATTTGTTCCTTTTTTAGCTGCGATTATGCTTGTGACTAATTCTGGTAAAGAAGTTCCAATTGCAATAATGGTTACACCAATGAGTGTTTCGGTTAAACCAAGTGTTTTAGCAAAATGAGAAGCTCCTCTAACACTTATTTCTCCACCAATTGCCAACATCACGATGCCCAATAAAACTAAAAAAATTATTTTATTCCATGACATAGTCTTAATTTTTACTTCCTGAATTTCTTCAAGCAATTGTTCCTGAATGCTTTTATCATTTTTTGCCATGTTATACATATAAGCTATAAAGATAATCAAATAAGTTAATAGGATAAACCCGTCATATATTGATAAAGCGCTATTTCCATCTAACAACATAAATAAAAGAGTTAAAGATATGAGTATTACAAAAGGGATTTCATAATATAAAGTGCTTTTTGGAATTGTACTTTTTTTAATCATTAAAGATAAACCTAAAATTAAAGCTATATTTGTAATATTGCTTCCAATAACGTTTCCTAAAGCAATACCAGCTGAACCGTTTAGTGCGGCGCTTATACTAACAAAGAGTTCTGGGGCACTAGTTCCAAAAGCTACAAGGGTTAAACCTGTAAATAATTCAGAAACCCCAATTCTTTTTGAAAAACCTACAGATCCTTCTATTAAATAATCAGCTCCTTTTATTAATAGGAACATACCAGCAATAATTAAAACGATATCTAATATCAATTATTTTCTCTCCTTTCAAAATAATAATAAAACTTAAAAAAATCCTGATCTGATAAAGAAGTGTTGTTATATTTATTCTTCATTTCAAAAATAAAAGTGTTCAATTTTTTTAAAATTAATGGATATTTTAATATTTGAGAATATGTTTGATCTGGAGTATCAGTCTTTTTATTTAATATTTCATTATATAAATTATAATCGTATAAAGATAAGTATTTTAATCTTATAGCCTCGCAAATTATTTCAGGCCAGATATCATTTTTGTTTTTTCTTTGGATTTTATATCCAAAAGTATAATGAGAGAGCTCATGAACAAAAATGCCATTTTTTATATCCTTTGGACGAATGAATATATAATTTTTAGGAACAAAAAAAGACTGTTTATATTGAGTTTCCAGAATAAATAAATTTTTTGGAATATTTATATCAATGTTTTTTAGGAATTTTATGATGTTTGTAAGCTGGATGATATTAAGCGGAATTTGTGATTTAAAAGTCAAATTTTCAACTTTAAAATTATGTATATTCTTTTCATGAAATATGAAAATGTTATTTTCGGCCTTTTTTATCAGAATATTATTTGATAAATTAATAAAATATGGTATTCCAATCGAATTGAATTTTAAAAGAGCATTTTTTTCTAGGTTAAACTTTTTGTACATGAAAAAACCATTAAAATATTGATGCCCAGTTATAAATTCTGTTTTAGGGTTATAAGAAATATTAATAATATAAATAATATTATCTGTAATAAAAATCATTTTAAAAAAATTAAGTACAACAATTACCAGGAGAAATATAAATAACCTTCGGTATTTCCGCCTAACCATTTTTGTCCACCTATTTTTATTTTTGTTTTTCCTAAAACTGGTTGAGTTAAATATAGATAATTTTCAACTTTTTTTAATAATTCTAGATTCTGAATTTCAAAATTAGGGTTAATATGAATGTTAAGATAATTTTTTTCATTCTGAATATCTGAGTTAATTAATAATTTTTTTCCATTATTTAGTTCAAATTCGAAAAATTTAGTTATTTCTAATTCTTCGTATGGCTTTTGAATAAAAAGTTTATATTTTTTTTGATATGTTTGTGCAGTAACTATAGTGCAATTATTATAATCCGACAATGCTGATAGGAAATCAGTGATTTGTTCAAATTCCTCTTCGTTTATGTTACCATTTTTAAATGGATTACCATTAATAAAGAAAAAAGATAATTTTTTGTGATAAACAAAGTCCATAATTCCTTCAATAAACTCCAGATTATCTTCCAGATTATCTAATGTATTGAACTGTAAAGCTAAAAAGTTTAATTTCATAATATCCCTCCTCTCGAATCAAATTATATCACATAATTATTTGTCATTTTACTATGAAAAAATGACAATATATCATTTTAATATTTAAAATATAATAAAAGTAGTATATAATTAAAGATAAGAGAAAAATAAGAGGGGTGATGGTATGAAAAAAGAATTATATCGCTCACGTAAGGATAAGTTTTTAGGTGGAGTGTGTGGAGGTTTAGCAGAATATTTTGAAATAAGTTCAACACTTGTTAGGTTAATATGTTTAGGTTTAATACTAATTGATGGTATTGGAATTTTGTTATATATTATAGCGTGGATAATTATTCCTGAAGAACCTGCAATTTCTGATGAAAATGTTTATGAATCAGAAAAAAATTTTAATAAACATAAATATAGTGAAAGAAATAATTTGTTTATAGGACTAACTTTTTTGATCTTGGGAATAATATTCATATTAAATAACTTTTTTCCTCATATAGTATCTTTTAGCGTTATTTTTGGAATATTGTTTTTGGTTTTTGGAATATATCTAATTATAAGGGGGAAGAAATAAAATGAGATATATAGTTGGATTATTTTTTATAATTTTAGGTATTTTATTTGTTGTTCAAGGTTTTAACATCGATTTAATTTTAAGAATAGGGATTAATTTCACTAAGTTTTGGCCGTTTATATTAATAATCATTGGTATATCTATTTTATCCAAAGAATTAAAATGGTTAAAAGGATTAAATATATTTTTAGTAGCTATATTTTTATTATTATTAGTATTCTGGAATTTTAATAAAAACATTATTAACCTTAATTTTAATAATTATAAAAATTATGAAAAAATGGAGTTTGAAATATTACCTGACTCAGATGCTTTAGATTTATATTTTGATTTATCTGCACTTAACTTAGAAATAAATACTGATAATGTATCGGATAAGATTTCAGGATATTATTATGGACCAATGTTATTAAATATAGATAAAAAGGGTAATGATATATTCTTTAAAAAACAAAAAATTATAGGTAAAGGATATAAAATCTACATAAATATACCTGAAAAATACTTATATAATATTTATATAGATAGTGGAGTTGCAAATGTAGAATTAAATAATGTAAGTAATATAATTAAAATGTTGTCTATAAATGCTGGTGTAAGCAATTTAAAAGGAATAATAAATGAATTTAAAGAAAGTTTATATTTAGATATTAATAGCGGAGTTTCAAAAATTAATTTAATAATTCCTAAGAATACTACATATAATTTAAATTATGATGGTGGAATAAAAACTATTAAAATATCAGATGATTTAATAAAAAATATGGATGCTGTATTTAAAGGAAATATAGATGCAGGTGTTTTAAATATAAATATAGATTCAGGGGAGTGATTATATGAAAAATAGTATATTTGGTGGTTTAATTTTAATATTATTAGGATTGTATTTAATAATATCTAATATAATAGATATTAACTTAAATTGGAATTATATTTGGCCTTCAATATTATTAATTTTAGGATTTAGATTTGAATATTTATATTTTAAATATAAGAAAAATCCTGGTGGATTGGTTCCAGGGGGTATATTAATAACTTTAGGTGTCATATTTTATTTGTCTGCTTTTTTAGGATATAGTTCAATGGAATATCTCTGGCCTGGTTTTATACTTGCTCCTGCAATTGGTTTATTACAAATGTCTATAGTAACTAAAAAATTAAAAGAATATATATTCCCTATAATTTTTCTAAGTGGTCTTTCAATTATATTTTTCCTGCAAGAATTAATAAAAATTAATATATGGAATTATATTATTGGGCTATTATTTATAGGAATTGGAATAAATATATTAATAAAAAGAAGGGGGCATAATGAATAATATTATTGAAGTTAAAAACTTAAAAAAACATTATGGAAATGTAAAAGCAGTTGACGGAATATCTTTTTTTGTGAAAAAAGGCGAAATTTTTTCATTACTAGGTCCAAATGGTGCTGGAAAAACAACTACTTTAGAAATAATAGAAGGATTAAGAAAAAAAGATGATGGGGAAATAATATATTTTGAAAAATATTATTCTCCAGAAGATTTTTATATCAAAGAAAGAATTGGCGTTCAATTACAAAGTAGTTCTTTTTTGGAAAATTTGACAGTTCTTGAAACATTAAAAATGTTTAGTGGATTATATAACAAATCATATGATGTAAATAAATTAATATCTAAATTTTTGTTAAATGAAAAAAAGGATTCTAAAATTAAAGAATTATCTGGTGGTCAAAAACAAAGATTAGCTATTGCAGTTGCTTTAGTGAATGATCCAGAAATAGTTTTTTTGGATGAACCTACAACGGGGTTGGATCCACAAGCAAGGCACATGATATGGGATTTAATTTTAGAATTAAAAAAAGAAGGAAAAACTATTATTCTAACTACACATTATATGGAAGAAGCAGAATATTTATCTGATACTATTCATATTATCGATAGTGGGAAAATAATTGTTAAAGGAAATGTAGAAGAATTAATAAAATCCTTAAAAAAAGAGTCTGTTATTATTTTTCAAACCAATAATCCTGAATTATTCAAAAATAATTTTAATGGAATTATTTTAAACGACAAATTGGAAATAAGCACTAATGATTTAGAAAAGACATTATTTGATATACTTGAATTTTCAAAACAAAAAGATATTTCTGTAGATAACATTGTTATTAGAAAACCTAATTTAGAGGACGTTTTTTTAAGTTTAACAGGACGTTCGTTAAGGGAATGATAATATGAAAAAAATATTAAAGCTTGCATATTATCAATTTAAAAATGATATAAGAGAATTCGATACATTTTTTTGGTCATTTGTTTTTCCATTAATACTTTTTATGATTTTAGTTTCAATCTTTGGAAAACCTAATGAATTAAATATTAAAGATTTTAATGTAGGTATAGTATATGAAAAAAATATAAATATACTATCTAAAACTATTTTATCAAAAACTTTTGATAATATGCCAATGAATAAAACAGAAATAAAAAATTTAAATGAAGCTATAGAAAAATTAAAATCACGAAAATTAGATGCTGTTTTATTTATTCCTAAAACATTAATCTTAATAAATGACATAAATCCACAGGTAGATTTATATTATGTTGAAGGAAGAAGCGGTTCGAATATATCAAAAGATATAATTAAGATATTTATGGATTATGTTAATATAGAAATGATAAAAAGAGTCAAAAATATCAAGGATGATATTGAAATAGAAAGGGTTTCTGTCAATTCTTTAAAAGGTAAATTTTCATATAAAGATTTTGTATTTCCAGGAATATTAATGTTATCTATTATGTCTGTTTCATTTTTTAATATACCTTTTAATATTCTATTTTCAAGGGAAAAAGGCGTTAATAAAAGGTATTTATTAGTTCCAATAAGAGGTTCATCATACTTTTTTGCCGTAGTTATTAGTAGTATCTTAATGGTTTTAATTTCAAGTATTTTTGTTGTTATTGAAAGTATTTTTATGAAAGTGTCAAATAAGTTTTTTACCATAGAATTTATAGCATTTTATATATATGCCTTAATTGTGTTATTTTCAATAGGTCTAATATTTGTATCAATATCAAAAAAATTATCCACATCAATGGTATTAATAAATATTTTGTTTCAAGTTTCTATGTTTTTGGGCGGATTATATTTTCCTATATTTAATATACCATGGATAATTAAATGGTATGTATATATTAATCCAGTTACGTATTTAGTAGAAGGGATGAGACGTTTAGTAGGTTTTAATATTGCACCATTTAGTAATATTTGGATATATGTAGTCCCTACAATCTGGTTATTTATTTCAATTTTGCTTTTCTCTTTAAATTATAAGAAGGTGTTAGGGTATGAATAAAATTTTTTGGTTATCAAAATACATCACAAAAGAAGCTTTGAGGAATAAAGCTGAACTATTTTTTACATTATTTTTTCCTTTGATTTTTTTAATTATATTTGGTTTTGTATTTAATGATCAATATTCTAATTCTTTAATGAGTGTAGCTATATATTCTGAAGATAAAAATATTATAGAAGACTTATCAGATATATATAAAATTATTAATATTGATAATATTGAAGATGTACCTAAAAACATTAAAAATGGGAATTATGATGTTGGTGTAATTATTGAAGGGAAGAAAGTTACAATTTATTATGATGAAACAAATATGAATAATACTTCTTTAATTCAGGGATTAGAATTAAATATAAAGAAAGCAATTTTAAATAAAGATAATACCACAAAAAATTTTAATTATATAAAAATAAATGAAAAAAATGTTCTTCTAACAAAAGTTAAAACAAGTTATATTGATTATCTTTTAACAGGAGTAATAGCTATATCTTTATTATCAAATGGAATGTTTTCTGTAATTACAGTTTTTGGAAGATATAAAAGATTAAATGTATTAAAGAGATTTATACTTGTCCCAATTAAATCTTATACATTTGTTATTGGAATTACATTAACAAGAATATTCATAAGTTTTATATCTCTTTTAATATTAATATTTTCTAGTACAATCATATTTAATCTTTCAATAGTTATTAATTGGCCATTATATCTATTATTATCTTTTACCTCTACGATAGGAATGATGGGATTTGGGCTACTATTTTTATTTTTATTTAAAAAAAGTGAAACTGCTCAAAATGCTGCATCAATATTTTTTACTTTAATGATGTTCTTTTCAGGAATTTATTTTCCTATTGAATTTTTACCAAAAACCCTTAAAATCATATCATATCTTTTTCCTATAAAATATATTGTGGATTCTTTAAGATATATATCTGGAATAGAGTTAATGGACTTAAATATATTCCTGTTAATTAATGGAATTATGCTATTTGGTGGGATTTTTCTTTTGATATTTGCTTCAAAGAGGTTTTTATTACCAGAAAAATAAAATTGAGGAAAAAAATATTTAATAATTACAATTAAAATTCACAAACTTTAATAGCAAAAGAAAAATATTGATAGTATAATATATTAAAATACTATAAAAATTATGGAGGGAATTTTGTGATAAATTTTGAAGATGACTTGAAATATGATGTTATTGTAGTTGGTGGAGGTCATGCAGGAATTGAAGCAGCTTATGTCTCCGCTAAAATGGGTATGAAGACATTATTACTGACAATTAATCTAGATAATGTAGGTTGGGCTCCATGTAATCCTGCTATTGGTGGTCCTGCTAAAGGAATTGTTACACGTGAAATAGATGTTTTAGGAGGACTACAGGCAAAAGTTACAGATAAAAATATGATTAATATCAGGATGTTAAATACAAAAAAAGGTCCTGCTGTAAGAGCATTAAGAGCTCAAATTGATAAATACGATTATTCTCAAAATATGAAAGAAATATTGCATTCTACACCAAATTTATTATTAAGATATGGTCTTGTTAAAGAATTAGTTGTAGAAAATGGAAAAGTGAAAGGGGTTATAACAGAATTAGGTGCAAAATATGAAGCAAAAGCTGTGATTTTAACTACTGGAACTTTTTTGAGAGGTAAAATTTTTGTTGGAAGAAGTGTGTTTGAATCTGGTAGAATGGGAGATTTTCCTGCTAATGGATTAAGTAAATCATTGATAGAAAATGGAATCAAACTTGGAAGATTTAAGACAGGAACGCCAGCAAGGATTTTAAAAGATAGTATTGATTTTTCAAAAATGGAAAGGCAGGATACAGCAGATGAACCATTAGCTTTTTCCTATTTTTCTAAGCCAAAGGTTTTGGATAAAGATTATCCATGTTGGCTTACAAGAACTACAAAAGAAACACATGATATAATAAAAAAATATTTAATGTTTTCTCCTTTGTATGGCGATGTAAAGCTTATTGAAAGTGTAGGACCAAGATATTGTCCTTCAATAGAAGATAAGGTTGTAAAATTCAATAAAGATTCTCATCAATTGTTTATTGAACCAGAGGGAAGAAGAACAAAGGAATATTATATTAATGGGCTAAGTACGAGTTTGCCATATGAAGCTCAAATACAAATGGTAAGAAGTGTTCCAGGCCTTGAAAATGCAATTATCGTAAGGCCAGCATATGCAGTAGAATATGATTTTGCATATCCTGATCAACTTCAACATTCTTTAGAATCAAAAATAGTTGAAGGATTATTTTTTGCCGGACAGATTAATGGGACTAGTGGTTATGAAGAGGCTGCTGGGCAAGGATTAATTGCTGGAATTAATGCGGCTTTAAAAATTAGGGGAGAAGAACCGTTTGTTCCTGCAAGATCTGAATCATATATAGGTGTGTTAATTGATGATTTAATTATAAAAGGTACAAATGAACCATATAGATTATTGACCTCAAGAGCAGAATTTAGGTTGTTATTAAGACATGATAATGCTCATTTGAGATTAGCAAAATATGGTTATAAATATGGTTTGATACCTAAAGAATTTTATGAAAAAGTTTTACGACTTGAGAGAGATATTGATGAACAAATAGAAAGATTGAAAAAAATTAAAGTAAAACCAAATAATACAATAAATGATATTTTGGTTAAAAAAGGAACATCTCCAATTAAAAACGGTATGAGTTTATATGAAATATTAAAAAGACCTCAAGTATTATATGCAGATTTAATAGAACTTGATCCAATGCCAATTAAAGATTCTGAGTTGTTAGAACAGGTTGAGATATCAATAAAATATGGTGGTTATATAAAACGAATGATGGAAGATGTTGAAAGAATGAAAAATCTGGAAAAAGAGAAAATACCTGAAAATATAGATTATAAACAGGTACCAAATTTAGCTTTCGAAGCTGTTGAAAAATTAAGTAAAGTAAGGCCGAAATCGGTTGGTCAAGCAATGAGAATTCCTGGAATAACACCTGCAGATATTATGAATTTGACAATGTATTTAAAATCAAAATAGCGGCTAGGCCGCTATTTTTTATTTAATTCCTGTTCTATTATATTTTTAATTTGGTTTTTGTGTTTTAAAAGAATAGAAACTAACTCTGGGTCAAAACTTTTTCCTGATTCTAATTCTATTATTTTTAAAGCATCTTCATATGAATAAGCGCTTCTATATGGTCTATCTGTAATTAAAGCTATCAATGAATCAACAATGGAAACGATTCTGCCTTCAAGGGGTATTTCTTTTTCTGATAATCCGTAGGGATAGCCTTTACCATTCCATTTTTCATGATGTGAAATAATAATTTTTCCGATATTTAGAAAAGGGTAAATTTTTAAATTATTCAATATTATGAGTCCGTATTTAGGGTGTTTTTTTATAATATTCCATTCTTCATTATTTAGTTTTCCATTTTTTAAAAGAATTTTATCTGGAATGAAAATCTTTCCTAAATCATGAATTTTGGCACCATAATAAAGACTTTTTAGTTGTATCTCATTTAATTCGAGTTTTTCGCCTAGGTAATAAGAAATTTTACCCATTAATATATTATGAGTTACATCATATTCTTTTATTTCAGACATTGAACCAATAATATTAAATAAAATTTCCAGTTGTGAATAATAATTATTTTTTATATTTTCTATTTCTATAATTTTAATACTTAATTTATTGAATAGATTATTTAAATTTTGTTTTAATAATTCAGATTCAAATGGGAGTTCTTCATTTAACCTTTTTATAGTCAAATCAAATGTTCTATAATTGTTTTTACCATATAGAAATTTTTTAAAAGTTGAGAGAAATGTGAGAATTGCTAAATTTTCTTTTTCGGTTTTAGTTATATTTGCTCTTAATTTTTTATTTTCAGATAATGCATTTTTAAGTGGTAATTTTAATGTATTAATTATTCTAAAAAAATCTTGAAAAAGCTCGTTAAATTCAGGTATGGATGTATCGATTATTTCAAAATCGTCTTCTTTTTCAATAATGGAATTTAAAGTAATTTTTTTTATTAATTCTTTATTTAAATTAAATTTAAACATTATAAACCGGAAAAGATAAAAATGGTATATTAAAGATATGATAATTGTAAGAATAATTGAGAATAAAAATGTTTTTATATAATTCAAAGGGAAATCAAAAATGCTTGGTTTAAAAAAAACATAAATTTTTAAAAGAGGTTTATTATTAATTTTGAAAAAATCTAATTTAGTAGTATAGAAAGATTTTATTTTATAAATATCTTTAATATATTGTATATTATTATATTTTTCATAAAAAGACTTATTCCCATAAACAAAAATATTATTATTGTCTGTAATATAATAATTAAAATTTAAATCTAAATTTGAAAAATGAATATCTAAAAAATGAATTAAATCAAGTTTGAGATATTTAATAATATCTTTATTTATTATTTTAAAATATAGATAATTGTTTTTCTTTCCGATATAAAATATATTAATAGCAAAAAATTTTTTTATTAGTTCGTTATTACTTGATTTTATAGGGTTTGTCATTGAAATAAAAGATGGATTTATATCTGAAAAACTATAATTTATTATTGCTTTTTCAAAATCGTTTACTAAAACATCATTGACAACTTCAACTGTTAATTTTATATTTTCATAAAATTTATTTACTTGCTCGTTTTGTTTTAAAAAAGATGATATGATAATAAAAGAAAGAGAAAAAGATGCTATTATAATAATAAAAGTTTGTAAAGTTATTTTATGCATTGATAAGTTTTTCATAATTCCACCTCTTTAATAGTTTCAAAAATATTATATCATAGAAAGGGGATATATTATGTTTTTTTACGAATTGTTTGTAAGATCTTTTTATGATTCTAATAATGATGGGATAGGAGATATAAAAGGTATTGTTGCAAAGCTTGATTATTTAAAAAAATTAGGCGTGGAAGGTATTTGGTTATTACCTATAATGCAATCGGCTGCATTTCACGGATATACTGTAATTGATTTTTATTCAATCAATCCATCTTATGGTACTTTAGAAGATTTCAAAGAATTAATTAAAGAAGCTCATAAAAGAGATATTAAAATAGTTTTGGATATACCTATTAATCACACTTCTGTAAAATGCGAGTGGTTTCAAAAAGCTATTGCAGGAGACAAAAAATATGAGGATTATTATATCTGGGCTAATGAAAAAACAGATTTAAATGAAAAGAGGCACTGGGATGATAGTTTAATATGGTTCAAATATAAAGATAAATATTTTTATGGATTATTTGGTTCTTCTTCTCCAGATTTGAATTTTGAAAATAAAGAATTATGGAAAGAAATAAAAAATGTATTTAAATTTTGGCTTGATTTAGGTGTAGATGGATTCAGACTAGATGCTGCAAAACATATATTTGATTACGATAGGGAAAATATGAGATTTAAATATCAACATGAAAAAAATATAGAATTCTGGAAAGAAATGACATCTTATATAAAAAGTATAAAAGCTGATGCGATTATTATAAGTGAAATTTGGGATTCTCCTGATGTTGTAAAAAAATATCATGGTCTCTTTGATGTAGAATTTAATTTTCCACTTTCATATTTTATAAAAGATACAATAAAATATCATGATCCTAAAATTTTAGTTAATGGAATAAGAGAAACATTGGGACATTATATAAGTGGTGATGTTGAATCAATTTCTGGTAATTTTTTTACCAATCATGATATGGAGAGATTAATATCAGGTTTTGATGAAAATTCAGAGATGTCAAAAATGGCTTTTAATATTTTATTTACATTACCTGGGTATCCTTTTGTTTTTTACGGCGAAGAGATAGGAATGCGTGGAGAAATAATAGATGTTAATTTTACTGAAGATTCACAAGAACCAATGCAGTGGTATGAATCAGGGTTTGGGTTAGGACAAACAGAATGGAAAGGATGTAAATATAATCCACCATATTCTAGTATTTCTGTTGAAGAACAATTAAAAGATAATAATTCATTATTGAACCATGTTAAAAACCTTGCAAGATTTAGAAAAGAAAATAAATGGATAGAGAATGCTAGAATTTATGGTTTAAATAATGATAGATTTATTGTAAAATATGGATTAAAATTAAATGAAAGAAACTTTTTAGTATATCATAACATTAAACCTCAAAAAAGTAAAATTACTTTAAACAAATATAAATCATATAGAATATTTGGTTTTGCAGAAATAAATGAAGATATAGCAAAAATTGGAGGATATTCAACTTTAATAATAGAAATTTAGCACGGAGGTGGTGCATATAAGAAAGTATATTTTAATATTAATGGTATTTTTATCCGTAATCACTTATGGAGAAGTTAAAGGTTATAATTTAACCAATGAAACGAATATTAAATTATTTTTAATGGATTTTATGAACAGGGAATATAAACTTACAACAGGTAAAGAATTGAAACCGGAAAGAAAGGTGTTATTAGCTGAAAGTGTCTTAACAGCATCAAAAGAATTTGGTATATCTCCATTATTAATAACCTCAATTATGGATATAGAAACCAGTTTTAGAAATGTGATAGGCTCATATGGTGAAGTTGGATATATGCAAATTAGACCAGAAACAGCAAAATATATTGTAGAGATGTATATTGATAAATTTAAAAAATATGGATATGATAAACTTGATTTGAAATGGATAAAAGATAGATTATTATATGACCCGAAATATAATGTTTTAGTTGGAACAGCTTATCTTTATTATTTAGAAGAATTACATGGTGATATTACACATGCAATAGGATGGTATAATGGTGGAGGAAATTCGTATTATCTTGATAAAGTAGTATATAAAATAGCTCAAATAACCATAGAATATCCAATAATATAAAAGGAATCGCATAGCGATTCCTTTCAGTTTGTAGACAAAGTACAAAATAAAATATTTAAAATAATATTCGTTCATCCGGTGAAAATTCTAATCCTCAAAAATATTCATTCTCGCCGGGCTCTCAGACGCACATCCTGATTGGCTTCGCTTAAAATCACATCCATGTGATTTTATCCGGCTTCATTCATATTTTTTCAGGAATTTTCAAGGATTCTCTCATATTATTTTTTCATATTTTATTTTGTCAACAGTATAAAAGGAATCACATAGCGATTCCTTTTATATATATGTTATAATAAAATTATAAAGTGGAAAGGAGTGAGTAAGATTTTAATAGGTGATTTAAAAGAAATAATTGATTATTCTATTGAATCTGTTTTACCAGAAAATGCTGTAAAAAGTAATTTGAAAAAATTAAATATTAAAGAAGAAAAATTATTTCTTCTTTCTATTGGAAAAGCAGCATGGAGAATGGCCAATGCTGCTAAAGAAGAACTAAAAGGAAAAATAAAAAATGGTATAGTTATTACAAAATATTATCATAGTCAGGGAAATATTGAAGATATTGAAATTTATGAAGCTGGGCATCCAATTCCAGACGAAAATTCAATTAGAGCGACAGAGAAAGCTCTTGAATTAATAGAGAATTTGAATGATGAATATGGCATATTATTTTTAATTTCTGGTGGTGGATCAGCTTTATTCGAATTGCCTGAAGAAAGAATAACATTAGAAGATTTACAAGATATTACAGATCAGCTTTTAAGATCAGGTGCAGATATTACAGAAATAAATGCTATAAGAAAAAGATTATCAAAAGTAAAAGGAGGTAAACTTGCTGAACTGGCATACCCCAAAAAAATTTATGCATTAGTTCTTTCAGATGTTTTAGGAGATAGACTAGATAGTATAGCATCTGGCCCTACTTATAAAGATGAAATAACTACAGAAAAAGTTTTAGAAATAATGAAAAGATATGATATTAAAATGAATGAGAACCTCAAGAAAGCTCTGGAGAAAGAAACACCAAAAAATATATCAAATGCTCAGCATATAATAATTGGTAGTGTAAAAGTAGCATGTGATTCAGCAATAAATAAAGCTAAAGAGTTGGGATATAATACATTATTATTAACAACAACATTGAATTGTGAAGCTAAAGAAGCCGGAAAGTTTTTTGCAAATATAGCTTTAGAGGAATTAAAATCAGATAATCCAATAAAGAAACCATGCGCAATAATTGCAGGTGGCGAAACAGTTGTAAGCGTAAAAGGAAATGGCTTAGGTGGAAGAAATCAGGAATTAGCATATTCTTTTGCTTTAGAAGTAGAAGGATTAAATAATATAGTTTTTGCTTCTATTGGAACTGATGGAACAGATGGACCAACTGATGCTGCTGGTGGCATTGTTGATGGTAACACAATTTTAAGTCTTAGAAAAAAGGTAATAGATCCATTAGTTTTTTTAGAAAATAATGATACTTATAATGGATTAAAAGAAGCAAATGCATTATTAAAATTAGGCCCTACAGGTACAAATGTAAATGATTTAATGATTTTATTAGTTGGTGAGAAATTATAAGAACTTTTTACTTAATTTTTGAATTTTCAGGTTTTCTTTAATAAGCTATAGTGGAGATTATGTAGAAACAATATAACAAAGCTCCCGTATGGGAGCTTTAGCTATTATTTTTTAGGTTGCCATTTAAAATACATTCCCGCAAGTGGAGGTAACGTTAAGTTTATAGAATAATCTCTGCCGTGAAATGGGATTTTTTCTGCATATAATCCACCCATATTTCCAATATTGCTTCCCCAATAAATTTCAGAATCAGTATTTAATATTTCTTTATAAAATCCTTCTCTTGGAACTCCGATTCTATAATTATATCTAACTACTGGTGTAAAATTAAACACTCCAACTATTAATTCATCAGCGTTTTTACCTTTCCTTATAAATGAAATAACACTATTTTCAGCATCATTATAATCTATCCATTCAAAACCATCTGGGCTATGATCAAGTTCGTACAAAGCAGGATTTTCAATATATAACTTATTTAAATCGGTAATTAATTGAAGCATTTTTCTATGGGAATCAAAATCTAATAAATTCCAGTCTAAAGATTTTTTACAGCTCCATTCATTAAATTGAGCTATATCATTCCCCATAAATAACAATTTTTTTCCAGGATGAGCAAACATATAAGAATAAAACAATCTTAAATTTGCAAATTTCTGCCAATAATCACCAGGCATTTTGTTAATCATAGAGCCTTTACCATGAACAACTTCATCATGTGATAAAACAAGAATATAATTTTCTGCAAAAGCATAAACCATAGAAAAGGTTAGATCATTTTGATGATGTTTTCTGTATAATGGATCTTTAGAAATATAACGTAAAGAATCGTTCATCCACCCCATGTTCCATTTCATTGAAAATCCAAGACCACCAAAATCTACAGGTTTTGAAACCCCAGGCCATGCTGTGGATTCTTCTGCTATAGTTAAAATTCCAGGAAAATATTGATGGGTAACAGTGTTAAAATATTTCAAAAATTCAATAGCTTCTAAATTTTCCCTTCCTCCAAAAACATTTGGAACCCATTCGCCATCTTTTCTGCTAAAATCAAGATATAACATTGAAGCTACAGCGTCAACTCTCAAACCATCTATGTGAAATTTATCAAGCCAGTATAACGCATTGGATATTAAGAAATTTCTAACTTCATTTCTACCATAATTAAAAATATATGTGCCCCAATCTGGATGTTCCCCTAATCTTGGATCCATGTGTTCATACAAGGCGGTTCCATCAAATTTCCCTAAACCATGAGCGTCTTTTGGAAAATGTCCAGGTACCCAGTCTAAAATGACCCCTATATTATTTTGATGCATATAATCTACAAAATACATAAAATCTTCAGGTTTCCCATATCGGCTTGTAGGTGAAAAATATCCAGTTACCTGATATCCCCATGATTCATCTAATGGGTGTTCTAAAATAGGCAGTATTTCAATATGGGTATAATTATGTTCTTTCACATATTCTACAAGTTCATGAGCTAATTCTTTATAATTTAAAAACCCGTCATCCTTTTTCTTCCATGATCCTAAATGAACTTCATATATAGAAATAGGTTTTTCAAACCAATTAGTTTCTCTTCTTTTATCCAACCACTTTTGATCTTTCCATTCATATTTATTATGAAAATTATAAACAATAGAGGCATTTTTAGGTCTTAATTCTGTATAAAAAGCATAAGGATCAGATTTTAAAAGAATATTTCCATCTTTTGTTTTTATTTCAAATTTATATAAATCACCTTCTTGAACAAGAGGTATAAAAATTTCCCAAACTCCTGATGAACCAAGAACTCTCATTTGGTGAACTCTTCCATCCCAATTGTTAAAGCTTCCAACTACACTAACTCTTTTAGCATTAGGAGCCCAAACTGCAAAATATGTACCTTCAACCCCATCAATTTTCATAGGATGAGCACCTAATTTTTCATAAATTTTATGATTATTTCCTTCATTAAAAAGATATAAATCATAGTCTGTTAATACTGGTAAAAAACTATATGGATCGCGTGAAGACCATTTATTATTTTCTTTATCAGTATATAAAAATTCATATTTAAAGAAAGTTTTTCTTTTTAAAACTCTTTCAAATAATCCATCAGGATGAATTTTATTCATTTTGTATTTTCTTTTAGTTTTTGTGTCAAGATTAACTATTTCAATACTTTCAGCAAAAGGGTGAAATGTTCTAATAACAATTTCACTTTCATTTAATTTATGAATGCCTAAGACAGAAAATGGATCAAAATGTTCCGCGTTTACAATTTTTATCATTTCTTCATTTAACATAGTACCCATGTCATCACCCCCGAATATGTGTAAAAAAAAGAGATTTTTAAACTTTATTGCTTTTATTTAATTATAACACAAAAAATTCATCTGTCAAGGGGAATAATAAAAAAGGAAGCATTAGCTTCCTTCCAGACTGCTGTCAAAATAAAATATGAAAAAATAATATGAGAGAATCCTTGGAAATTCCCGAAAAAATGTGAATGGAGCCTGACAATTTTGCATGGATGCAAAATTGAGCGAAACCGAACATGGATGTGAGTTTGAGCGACAGGCAAGAATGAGCATTTTTGAGGAATAAGAATTTTCACTGGATGAGCGAATATTATTTTGATTATTTTATTTTGTACTTTGTCTAAAACTAAAGGAAGCATTAGCTTCCTTTTAAGTATTTTTTAAATATTTCAATTTCCTTTGTATCAAGCTTTTTAATATCTCCAGGATTTCTTACTTCATCTATAGACCAGGGGCCAAATTTAATTCTTTTAAGCTTTAAAACATTAAATCCAAGAGCTTTAAACATAAGTCTAACCTGGCGTTTTTTCCCTTCATGAATGCTGAGAGTAACCTCGGAATATTTACCTTTTTTTTGCACTTTTTCTATTTTTGCAGGTTGAGTTTTATATCCACCTTCAATAACTAACCCATCTTCTAATTTTTTTAAATCCTTTTCTTTTATATGCTTATTAATCAAAGCTTTATATGTTTTATATATTTTTCTTTTTGGATGAAGAAGCATATTAGCTAAATCACCATCATTTGTAAGCAACATTAAACCAGAAGTATTATAATCCAATCTTCCAACATGAAAAACGTGCTCATTTATTTTCCCTTTTATTAAGTCTGTAATAGTTTTTCTTCCCCTATCATCTTTTAATGCAGATAAATACCCCACAGGTTTATGAATTAAATAATATACATAATTTTCTGTTTCTTGAATTTTATCTTTCACATGGATTTTTTTATCATATATTTCTATAATATCTTCTTCAACAACCTTAAACCACGGTTCTCTAATAACTTCACCATTAACTTTAACTTTTCCTGATACAATTAAATTTCCAATTTCTCTTCTAGACCCTTCACCTATCTTTTGGAGAAACGTTTGAAGCTTTATCAATTTTAGCACCTCTTAATTCATTTATAGTTTTTTCTGGTAATAATTCAAAAAACATTTCAGATAAATCATATAAATAACGATTTTTAGTATTTTCTTTTTTCTTTTTTATAACCAATCCCATTTCCATTAATTTTTTTATTTGATGATAGGAAGATTTTCCTCGTGATTTCTCTATTTCTGTTGTAGAAGAAGGACCGTTTAACAATAATATAGCTAATATTTCAAATTGAGATTCTGTAAGAGAAAAAGTTCTTGGTTTGGGATTTAAAATAGATTTAATTTCATTTTTTATTGTAAATCTATATTTTCCTTCAAAATTTTCTAGTTCTATACCATGTATTTCAGAATTATAATGTTCCCATATATCTATTAATATTGTATTAACTTTTTCTTCTGTTTCATTTAATTTTTCAGCGATTTCTTTAGAACTAAATCCTGTTGGTTTTGAAAATAACATTGCTTCGATAATAGGCATAAGATGCTTATTTTGCACTTACTGCCACCTCTTCCTTATTTTTTATAAATTCATAATTTTCATTTACATAATGCAGTCCATTTCTTACAAGAACTAAAGATGCAAGGAAATAAACAATGAATTTAAGCCTTTCTTGATTTGAAATAATGTATAATTCTTTTAAAGTAAATCTTTCTTTATTTTTTAATTCTTCAATTGCTTCTTCTACGGTAAAACTTTCTCTTAAAATTTCTAATTTTCGTTGAATTTGTAAATAATCGTGCATGTAAAACTCTAATTGTTCATGAATTTTGTTTTTGTCAAATCTTGCAGCTTTTATTTTTATAGCTTTTTTCATATTGTTTTTTCCAAAATCCTTTTGAATTCTTTCCATTGTTTCTTTAATTTTTTCATAATCTTCAATAATATTATATAAGGTATTTCGCTGTCTTGTAAAATCCTTGTCCTCTTCAGAACGTGGCAACAACTCTTTTGATTTTAACAAAGTTAGATATGAGGCAATTCTTAAGAATTCTCCAATATCATCAAGATTATCAAAATTTTTTTCAATATAACTATTGAAAATATCTGCTATTTTTGAAACAGATAATAATCTCACGGGTATTTTTTTTTCTTTTATTAAATCAACCAAAACTTCAAAAGGACCAGAAAATATATCCAATTCAATAGTTAAATCTGAAAACATAAACTTTCACCACCTAAGATTCATAGCCTCCCTAACTTCTGATAACGTTTTTTTTGCAACTTCTGAGGCTTTTTTATTTCCTTCATGAATAACATTTAACACATCTTCATCTGAAATTTTTTCATAATTTTCCCAGATAGGTTTTAGCCTTTCTTCCATGTTTTTTAATAATACTTTTTTACATTGCACACAACCGATTCCTGCAGATTTACACCCTTTTACAACCCATTCTAATTCTTCCTGATTATGAGTAAAAGCTTTATGATAATTCCATACTGGACATTTTTCTGGATCGCCAGGGTCTGTTCTTCTCATTCTTGCAGGATCTGTCATCATAGGCATAATTTTTTTCTTTAAACTTTCCGATGTTTCGTCTATCATTATAATATTCCCATAACTCTTGGACATTTTCCTTCCATCAGTTCCTGGAAGTTTTGGTATTCTTGTAACAATAGGATTTGGTTCAGGAAATACTTCTTTGTATAAATTATTAAATCTTCTTGCAATTTCTCTACTTAATTCAATATGATATAATTGATCTTCCCCAACTGGAACTCCCGTAGCTTTATATACCAATATATCTGCAGTTTGTAATACGGGATAAGTTAAAAAACCAGCTGTCGATAAATCCCTATTTGACAGATTTTCTTTTAATTCTTTATATGTGGGAATCCTTTCTAATCTGCTTACAGAAACAAGCATATTAAATAATAAGTATAGTTCAGCATGTTCTTTTATAGCAGATTGAACAAAAATAACAGATTTTTCTGGATTTATTCCTGCTGCTAAATAACCTCGCACTATATCAAGAGTAGATTGATATATTATATGGCTTTCCTCTTTATGGGTAGTTAAAGCGTGCCAATCAGCAACGAAAAAGAATGTTTCGTTACCTTCATCTTGGAGTTTTTTCCAATCTTCTAGAACTAAAACATGTCCTAAATGTAATTTTCCAGTTGCACGCATTCCACTCAATATTCTCATGTAATCTCCTCCTTTTTTCCAGATACTCCTTTAATTTTACCACATTTTGTGGTATTATATAATAAGAAAATATAAAATTTCAAGGAGGTATTTGAATGTCAGAAAAACCACAAAAAAAAGGATCGACGAATTTTATCATAATAGCTTTAATATTCATAGCAGGTATTAGTATTATAAATATATTTATGGCTAAAAATGCTCGAGTGAATTTTGACATAGTAGGTAATGATAATTATTATTATATAAAAGATAATGGTAATGTAGTTATGCTTTCAAAAGTTGTTGTTCAAGCTCAGGATGAAAAATCATATAATACGTTATTAGCCAGTTATAAAAAGCCTGATTCTGAAAAAAGAAAAGTATATGAAGACTTTATTGCAAATTTAACTAAAAAAACAGGTAGAAATTTTGAATTAATAAGTGTTCAATCTACAGTAACAGTAAGTGATGGATATAAAATAAATGTAGTGGAAAGATCAGAAATAAAAGGATTTATTCAGAAAATTGGAAACAATCAATATGAATTTTCGTTAAGCGATCAGAAAATAAATTTAGAAAATGCTACATTATATATATATAAACCCGAAAATTGGGAATTTACTAAGGTAATACCTAATCCAACAGAGATTACAGAAAAATATTTATTGTGGAAGAATACTGGTGAAATTCAATTTCCAGATGTAATATTAGAAAGGAAGTAAAAATGGTAACATTCATTATTTTTATATGGTTAATACTATTATCAATTGTATCTTTGATTAATTTATCTTTGTTAATATCATTATGGAGAAAATTTAATAATTTTTCTATATCTATTGATTCCTCAATTGAGGATCAATCAAATACTTTATTAGCAAGATTTCAAAAAATTACATCTTCAAGGTTAAGAGCATTAGATAATAAAATTGAAATTTTAGATCAATTAATAAAAGACGCAGATGAAGCTTATATGAAATCATTTTCTATGTTAACAGATTTGGAAAAAAAGAATGATGAATTAAAAAGAATTAAAACATTTGAAAGAGTAAAGAAAGAAAAATCTCATTTTTCCAGTGTTGATTCTGGAAATATCGAAGTTCCAGAAATAAAAAGAGAAGAGAAAAAGATAGTAACAAACGAATATTACAATCTTCAAAATACGTTTAAAAATGAAAAATCAAGTGAGGAAAAACATGGGGTTCAAAAAAGTCCAGAGCAAATTTTAAAAGAAAAAATAATTGATTATTACAATAAAGGAATGAGTGTAAATGAAATAGCTAAAATGCTTGATAAAGGGTCAGGCGAAGTGAAATTAATAATTGATTTATATTATAAAAATGCACATTGATGAAATTAAAATTTTATTAATTTATATGATGAAATTTAAATAGGCAACTAGTGTTGCCCATTTTTTGTAATGAGGTGATTTTAATGCTTTACTTGATATTAATTGCATTTTTAATTGGTTTTCTCTTAGGTATGAAGGGTAAATTAAAATTTTTAAAAAAATGGAATGTTATAACTATATCAACTGTTTTATTACTGTTTTTTATGGGTTTTGAATTGGGATCTGATAAAAATTTAATAAAACAATTATCTGAAATAGGTTATTTATCTTTTTTAATAGCTTTATTTGCTATAATTGGTAGCGCCTTATTACCTACAATATATGAAAAAATATTTTTGAATAAAGGTGATAAAAAATGATATTATTAATTTCATCAGTAGCTTTAGGAATTTTTCTGGGGTATTTTATTAATATCCCCATTCCGGAAAATTTAATTACTATTTTACTTATGATTCTTGTATTTTCTGTTGGTGTTGATATTGGTTCTGAAGAAAAAATTTTATTAAAAATAAAAAGTAGTTTAAAAGTTATTTTTGTTCAAACATTTTTGGTAATAATAGGAAGTCTTGTTTTTGGAGGATTTGTTTCATTTTTTACACAATTGGATTTTAAAGAGGCCCTTGGAGCCGCAGCAGGAATGGGATGGTATTCTCTATCTGGTGTAATGATAAGTTCAATGTATTCACCTTTTCTTGGAGCGGTAGCTTTCTTATCAAATGTATTTAGAGAAATAATGGGAATACTTTTAATTCCATTATACGCAAAATTTTCTGAGCATGGTGCTATTGGAATAGCTGGTGCTCCAGCTATGGATACGTTACTTGGAGTTGTATCTAAAAGTGTAAAAAAAGAAAAAATACTCATAAGCTTTGGTCAAGGAGTTATCCTTTCAATTTTAATTCCAGTATTGATCACTCTTATTTTTTAAATTATTAATTATATATTTATATCAAAAAACCTTTAATTAAATTACAATATGTATTTAATTTTTCTAAAAATGCTGCATGGCCAGCATTTTTTATTATTATAAGTTCTGAATTTTTAATTTTGTTATTAATATATATCATGTCAGAAATTGGAGTAATTATATCTTCATCTGCAGCTATTAATAATGTTTCACATTTAATTTTTTCTAAATCATCAGAAACATCAAAAGTAGTATTTGATGATGCTAATCTAATAAAACTATCAAACCATTCTTTTGTTAGCAATTCTTTAAATATTTTTCTTCTATTTTGTAGCCATTCAAAATTATTATTGTAAAAAGTTTTTGAATAAATAAAAGGTAAAGCAAGGTCAAAAAATACTTCACCATTATAACTTTTCGCAGCAACTTTCCAAGCTTCTCCAATAGAAGTCAAAAAATTATCCACCTTATAAGTAGTATTTGATAATATTAATTTATCAATGTATTCAGGATATTTAGAAGCAAAAATCTCCGCAACCTGACCCCCATAGGATAATCCAAGTAAATTTACTTTTTTAAAACCTAAATAATCTATTAATTTTTTTAAATCTTCCGAATGAATTGATATATTATATCCTCCATTTAATTTTTCCGATCTTCCTTGATCTCTCATGTCATAAACTATTACTTTAAAATATTTGCTTAAAAATCTTATATGTTCTGACCAGCTTACAGTACTCATCATTATTCCATTTAATAATATTAATGGATCGCCTTCTCCATAAACTTCATAATATATACCCAATTCTTCAAAAAACACATGAATCACCCCTCAATATTTTTATTTAATTATAACATAAAATATAAAAAATCAAAAAAAGAAATATTAAATAAATAAGCAATAATTATCTTTAAATTAAAATAATCAACTAAAATATAAGATAATTCACTGTTAATGTATTTTTATTTAAATGTAAAAAGAGTTAAAATGAGAAGTGATTCATAAATAATGAGAAATGATTCATATATTAGAAACAGGAGGGAAAGAGGAATGAGAATGGAAGGGAAAGTATGTATAGTAACAGGAGGAGCAAGGGGATTAGGAAGAGCGATGGTAGAAAGATTTGCAGAAGAAGGAGCAAAAGTAGTATATGCATGTGATTTAAACGAAGAAGGATTAAAAGAATTAGAAAGCAAATATGAAAATGTAAAAGGATATAAATTAAGTGTAACAGATAGAAAAGCAATAGCAGAATTTAAAGAAAAAGTAATAGCAGAAGAAGGAAAAGTAGATGTATTAGTAAATAATGCAGGGATAACAAGAGATGCATTAATACAAAAAATGACAGAAGAAGATTGGGACATGGTAATAGATGTAAATTTAAAAGGAGTATTTAACATGACCCAACAATTTGGACCAGAAATGATGAAAGCAGGAAAAGGATCAATAATAAACATATCATCAGTAGTAGGGATATATGGAAACATAGGACAAACAAATTATGCAGCAACAAAAGGTGGAGTGATAGCAATGACAAAAACATGGGCGAAAGAATTTGCAAGAAAAGGAGCACAAGTAAGAGTAAATGCAATAGCACCAGGATTCATAAAAACACCAATGACAAAAGATTTACCAGAAAAAGTAATAGAATTAGTAAAAAGCAAAACAGTATTACAAAGAATGGGAGAAGCAAAAGAAATAGCAAACACAGCATTATTCCTCGCAAGTGATGAAAGTAGTTTCATAACAGGACAAGTAATAAGTGTAGATGGTGGATTAGTACTATAAAAATGGATGTCCAAAAAAGTAAAGAAAATTATAAAATAATGCTCTTCACCAGGTGAAAATTCTGAGTCCTCGAAAATTCTCATTTTAGCAGGTCGTGTCAGACTCACATCCGTGTTCGGCTTCACTCAATTTTGCATCCATGCAAAATTGACCTGCTCCATTCGAATTTTCTCGGGAATTTTCAATGGTTCATCACATTATTTTTATAAATTTTCTTTTATGAAGATCAAACAACCTTCGAGTTTTCATTCGTTTTATTTTTGAATTCCAATAATATATCGAGAACTATCAGATCTTGGGCATTACGTATGAAAAAAAATAAGAGAAGGAACAAAGGGGGAAAAGAAATGGAAAAAGTATATATAGTAGGAGCAAAAAGGACAGCAATAGGAAGTTTTGGAGGGACATTAAAAGATAAAAAAGCAGCAGAATTAGGAGCAGAAGCAATAAAAGCGGCATTAGAACAAGCAGGAGTAGCGCCAGAACAAGTAGATCACACAGTAGCAGGAAACGTATTAATGGCAGGACAAGGAATGGGACCAGCAAGACAAGCAGCGATATATGCAGGAATACCAGTAGAAAAACCAGCATACACAGTACATATGGTATGTGGAAGTGGAATGAAAGCAATAATGTTAGCAGCAAATGAAATAAAATTAGGAAATGCAGAAATAGTAGTAGCAGCAGGAATGGAAAGCATGTCAAACGCACCGATGTTACTACCAGCAAAAGCAAGATTTGGACTAAAATTTGGAAATATAGAAATGATAGATCACATGGTATATGATGGATTAACAGACGTATTCAATCAATATCACATGGGAATAACAGCAGAAAACTTAGTAGAAAAATATGGATTAACAAGAGAAGAACAAGATGAATTTGCAGCAATCAGTCAGCAAAGAGCAGAAAAAGCGATAAAAGAAGGGAAATTCAAAGACGAAATAGTACCAATAGAAATAAAAACAAGAAAAGAAACAAAAATATTTGACACAGACGAATATCCCAGATTTGGAACAACAAAAGAAACATTAGCGAAACTCAGACCAGCATTCAAAAAAGATGGGACAGTAACAGCAGGGAACTCATCAGGGATAAACGATGGAGCAAGTGCGATGATACTTGCATCAGAAAGTGCAGTAAAAAAATATGGACTAAAACCATTAGCAGAAATAATAGCATATGAACAAGGAGGAGTAGATCCAAGTATAATGGGAATAGGACCAGTAGCAGCGATAACAAACTTAATAGAAAAAAAAGGAATAAAATTAGAACAAATGGAACTATTAGAATTAAACGAAGCATTTGCAGCACAATCAATAGCAGTAATAAAAGAACTCAGTGAAAAATATGGAGTAACAAAAGAATGGTTTATGGAAAGGACAAATGTAAATGGAGGAGCAATAGCATTAGGACATCCAATAGGAGCATCAGGAAACAGAATAACAGTAACGTTATTATATGAAATGAAAAAGAGAAATTTAGAATATGGATTAGCATCATTATGTATTGGTGGAGGTATGGGTACTGCTATTGTTATTAAAAATTTGTGATAATAAATAGAAGGTGAAATAATGAATGTTGGAATAATGGGAATTGGAACATATATACCAGAAACTTATATTACAGCAGAAGAAATATCGGAAAAAAGTAAAATACCAATTGAGGTTATTAAAGAAAAGTTTGGTGTTTTAAAGAAACCTATTCCAGGACCTAATGATACAACAAGTTATATGGGTATAAAAGCAGCAGAAAAGGCAATAGAAAATGCTGATATAAATCCTGAAGAAATTGATTTAATAATATGGAATGGTGGACAACATAAGGATTATCCATGTTGGTTAGCTGGTTTAAAAGTAGCAAATGAAATAGGTGCAGTAAATGCTTGGTCATTTGATATGGAAGCAATGTGTGGTTCTATGATGAGCGGTATGGAAGTTGCTCGCTCAATGATGATTGCTAATGAAGATTTGAATACTGTATTATTGGTAAGTGGTTATAGAAACGGGGATTTAATTAATTATAATGTAAAAGAAACCTCTTTTATGTTTGATATTGGCGCAGGTGGGGCTGCTATGGTTTTAAGAAAAAATTATAATAAAAATGTGATTCTAGGTACAGCTTTTAAAGGTGATGGTTCTTTTTCAGAAGATTGTGTAGTAGAAGTTGGTGGAACAAAAAAATGGCCAATGGAAGAAAAAGATGTAAATAGATTGCATTTTGTTGTTAGAGATGTTGAAAGTTTTAAAGAAAAACTAAAAGAAAAAACAATGCCAAATTTTTATTATGTAATTGATAAATCTTTAGAAAAATCCAAACTATCTCGAAAGAATATTGATTATTTAGCAATATTGCACTTTAAACGTTCTGCACATTATGCTGTTTTAGAAGAATTAGGATTAAGAGAAGAACAATCTATTTATTTGGAAAATTATGGTCATATTGGACAAAATGATCAAATATTATCAATTGAATTAGGTTTGAAATCTGGAAAAATTAAAGATGGTAACAATATAGTAATGGTAGGTGCTGGTTTAGGTTTTGTTTGGGCATCTGCAGTTGTAAAATGGGGAGAATTTAAGGGGTGATAATATGTGGAAAGCTATGTATGAAAATAGGTTAAAAAATATAGAAGAAGTTATTCTTTCTTTGCCTAAAAGAGCAACTATTATAACTGGTTTAGCTTCTGCAGAGGCACAAGGATTATTAGAAAATTTGCACAAGTATAAAAAACATTTTGAAAGACTAAAAGTAGTTACTTGTTTGAATATGAAGGAATATGATTTTTTTATGAATGAAGAATATGAAGATGTATATGACAATCATTCCTGGTTTTTAAGTCCTCCTACAAGAAAAGCGCAAAAAATGGGATTAAATACAGTTGATTTTATACCGAATAATTTGCATATGGCAGGAACTGACAAATTAATGGCTGAAAAAGAAGAGGGTAATATAGTTATATTTTGGGGAACAGTTACACCAATGCATGAAAAAACTGGTTATTTTAATTTAGGTATATCCAATGTATATGAACTTGATGTTTTGGAAAATGCTGATATGGTAATTTTAGAAGTAAATGATAAATTTATCTGGACACATGGTGAAACTCAAGTACATATATCACAAGCAAATTACATTGTGGAAAATTCATGGGATATACCAGAATTACCTATTGTTGAACCAACTGAAACAGAAAAAATAATTGCACAATATATATCAGAATTAGTAGATGATGGTTCAACATTACAAATAGGAATAGGAGGTATTCCTAATGCTGTTGCAAAGCTATTAAATCATAAAAAGGATTTAGGAATTCACACTGAAATGTTTACAGAATCGATGATAGATCTTTTTGAATCTGGAGCAATAACTAATATGAAAAAAACACTTTGGAAAGGTAAATTTGTTTGTACATTTGCTTTAGGGACAAAAAGAATGTATGAATGGTTAAATAACAATCCAGGAGTATGGATTATGAGAGGACGGTATGTCAATGATCCATATATTATAGCTAAAAATGATAATATGGTAAGTATTAATACAGCTATTACTATAGATTTAAGCGGTCAAGTATGTTCGGAGTCACTTGGTACTAGACAATATTCTGGTACAGGAGGTCAATTGGATACTCATAGAGGTGCTGTGATGAGTAAGAATGGAAAAGGTATTATAGCATTAAGATCTACAGCTAAAAAAGGTACTATTTCAACTATTGTACCTATGTTACCTCAAGGTTCTTATGTAACTGTTCCAAGGCAAGATTTGGATTATGTGGTAACTGAATATGGAGTTGCACATTTAAGGGGTAAAAGTTTTAGAGAAAGGGTAAAAGCAATGATAAATATTTCTCATCCGGATTTTAGAGATGAATTAAAAAAAGAAGCTAAAAAATTAGGATATTTATAAGGGGGGTATTAGAATGAAAAAGGTATTATTAGTAGTTTTAAGTATTGTTTTAATGATGAGTTTTGTTTTTGCAGAAGATGGAGTTACTGATACAGAGATAAAGATAGGAACATTTCAGGCTATGTCTGGACCAGTTGCAGTTATTGGTCAAAGTGTTGCAAATGGCATGAATGCATATTTTAATTACATTAATGAAAATGGTGGAGTTTATGGAAGAAAAATTAATTTGATAGTTGCTGATGACCAATTTAATCCTGCAAAAACTACAGTTGAAGTAAAAAGAATGATAGAAAATGATAAGGTTTTTGCATTAGTAGGTGGATTAGGAACTCCGGGAAACTTAGCAGTAATGGATTATGTAAACGAAAAAAAGGTTCCATATGTATATCAGGCTAGTGGATCATCATTATTAGCTATACCACCTAAAAAATATATATTTCCAGTTCAACCGAATTATACTTTGGAAGGTAATATTGTAATGAATTATTTAGTCAAAACAAAAAGATCAAAAAAAATAGCTATAGTATATAGAAATGATGATGCCGGTAAAGAATTTTTAAAATCTGCACTAGAAACATTAAAAGATAAATATGGAATGAAGCCTGTAGAAACTATTGCGATTAATCCAACTGCTAACGATTTCTCAACAGAAATTACTAAATTAATTGCAAAGCAACCAGATGCAATTGCTGTAATGTTATTTATACCTCAATCAGTTAATTTTGTAAAACAGGCAAAACAATATGGATTAAAAAGACAAAAATATGTATTAACTTACGCTAATTCAGATGCTTCTTATATATATTTAGCCAAAGACGCTGCAGAAGGTGTAGAAGCTATGGCATGGGTAAATGTAGATTTTTCTAAACCTGATTTAAAACCTTTCCAAATTTATAAAAAATATTATAATCAAATGCCTAATGCATATGCTATTGCTGGTATGATAGCAGCAGAAGTTTTTGTTGAAGGATTACAAAGAGCAGGTAAAGATTTAACTAGAGAAAATTTAGTGAAAGCGCTGGAAAGCATGAATAAATGGTCTGGGATGTTAGCTCATGAAATAACATATAAACCATATGATCCAAATGATAATACTTGTAGATTAGGTAAGCAATCAATGTATGTACTAAGAGTTAGAAAAGGTGTTTGGACACAAATGACAAATTGGATTTATTATGATAAATAATAATTGATATTTTGCGGGGGTATCCCCCGCTTTATTAAAAGAGGTGAAATAATGCTTGAAATAAAAAATGTAACAGTTAAATTTGGTGGTTTAACTGCAGTAAAGAATATGAGCATGACTATTGAGAAAGGGAAAATACATTCATTAATTGGTCCGAATGGTGCTGGCAAAACCACATTATTTAATGTAATAACAGGTGTTGTAAAACCTGTAAGTGGTGAAGTAATTTTCCAAGGAAAAAATTTATTAAAAGTTAAGCCTGAAGAAATAATATATAAAGGAATAACAAGAACATTTCAAAATTTGCAATTATTTAATTTTTTAAATGTGTATGAGAACATATATTCTGGTATTGTACATAATTTTAATGGAGATATTATTCAATTGATTAATGGGAAATCAAAAAGTTTTGAAAAAGATATTAGGGATAAAATTCTTGGAATTGCTGAGTTATTAGGTATAAAAAATAGATTATCTTCTTATCCAACGCAACTTTCGTATGGTATTTTAAAAAGGATAGAAATAGCTCGAGCTATAGTTTCAGAACCGAAAATTATTTTATTTGATGAGCCAGCTGCAGGATTAAATACTGAAGAAACCAACGAAATTGAAGATATCTTTAAATTAATTAATAAAAAAAGAGAAATTACTATATTATTAGTAGAGCATGATATGAGTTTGGTTATGAACATTTCAGATAAAATAACTGTTATGAGTTTTGGAGAAAAAATTGCAGAAGGAACGCCTGATGAAATAGCTAATAATGAAGAAGTAATAAAAGTATATTTGGGGGAGAATGAGAATGCTTAAAATAAATAATTTGATAGTTAATTATGGTCATGTAAATGCAGTTAAAGGTATTTCATTTGAAATAAAAAAAGGAGAAATAGTTTCTATATTAGGTGCTAATGGCGCCGGTAAAACATCAACATTATTTGGAATTCTGAAATTAGTAAAAAGTAAAAGAGAATTATTTTTTAATGAGGAAGATATTTCTAAAGAAAACACTCAAAAATTAGTAAAAAGGGGTATTATACTTTGCCCGGAAAATAGAAGGATTTTTCCAGGATTAAATGTTGAAGAAAATTTGAAAATGGGAAGTTTTATTCGTGGAGATGAAAAAAATAATTTGGAAAAGGTGTATAACCTTTTTCCAATTTTAAAAGATAGAAAAAAACAATTTGCTGGTTCATTATCTGGCGGAGAACAACAAATGTTAGCTGTTGGAAGAGCATTAATGAGTGATCCCAAAATATTGATGCTTGACGAGCCTTCTTTAGGTTTAGCCCCTATTATAGTTGATGAAATATTTAATGTATTAATTGAATTAAAAAAAGAAGGAATTTCTATTTTGTTAGTTGAGCAAAATGCTATTAAAGCTTTAAAAATAAGTGATAGAGCATATATTTTGGAAACAGGTAAAATAGTACATTCAGGCAATGCTAAAAAAATGCTTCAAGATGAAAAAATAAAAAAAGCTTATCTTGGTAGGTGAGGTAAATGTTGATATTACAGAGTATTATTTTAGGAATACCACAAGGAGCATTATATGGACTAATGGCTTTTGGAATAGCTTTAATATTTAGAAGTGTGGGAGTTATGAATTTTGCTCATGGACATGCAGGAATGATAGCAACATTTTTTGCATTTACAATATATACAATTACTAATAGTTTAATTATATCAATATTGTCAGCATTATTTTTCGGATTTTTTCTTGGATATTTAATAGATAAAATACTAAAACCTATAAAACATATATCTCATGGTGGAATGTTAATTGTTACTTTAGGATTATTGATGATATTTGAAGGACTGAGTGTATTAATTTGGGGAACTGATTATCAATCTTTTCCAGAATTATTTACAGGTCCACCATTAATAATGCATTTAGGAGAAAATATATTAGTTATGCCTATAAATGATTTGGGAATTACAATTATTTCGCTTTCGGTGGCTATTATAATGGCATTATTTTTGAAATTTACTAAATTAGGAACTGCAATAAGAGCAAGATCTCAAGATGAAATTGGTGCTGGTGTAGTAGGAATTAGTATAAACAAAATAGATTCCATAGTGTGGGGTATAGGAATTATGCTCTCTGCTTTAGTAGGTATTTTAATAGCTCCTAAAGAATATATACATCCTAATATGATGATTAATATGCAATTATATGGATTTACTGCGGGTGTTTTAGGTGGTTTTTCTAGTTTATTTGGAGCTATTTTTGGTGGGATTATTTTAGGGATACTTGAAAAAATAGTTGGTATGTATATTTCTCCTGATTTTCAATTATCTATAGTGTTAGCTTTAATTATTATTATGTTAGTGGTAAAGCCCTCTGGAATATTTTCTAAAGGTTTTGAAGGGAGAGTTTAAGATGAAGCAATCATTATATATTTTATTATTTGGTGTAATATTGGGTTTAATATTTATATCTAAACCATTTATTTTATTGATTTTTTCAAGTATTTTAATATTTTCTATATCTGCATTAGGTTTAAATATTATATCGGGATATGCTGGACAAATTTCTATTGGTCATGGAGCATTTATGGCAATTGGTGCATATACTACAGCATATTTAACTTTAAATTTTCATATGCCTTTTGTTGTAAATTTATTTATTTCTATAGTATTATCAGCAATATTAGGATTGTTAATAGGATTGCCAGCTCTGAGATTAAAAGGATTTTACTTAGCAATTGCTACAATGGCATTTGGTATTGCAATTGAGCAATTAATAGGTGCAATAGAACCACTGGGTGGACATATAGGATTAAGAAATATACCATCATTAATTAAAAATGACTTTGGAATGTATATAATTAATTTAATTTTTTATGTTATATTAACTTTTTTTGCTTTAAAAATAGTAAATTCACCTATTGGTATAAAATATAAAATGGTAAGAGAAAGCGAAGTGGCTTCTAAAGCCTATGGGATAAATATATCATATATAAAACTTCATGCATTTGTTATTAGTGCTATTTTAGGTGGAATTTCTGGAACATTATATGCGCATACATTAGGATATGTTTCTCCATCTGATTTTGGTTTATCCACATCATTGAATTTATTAGCTATGATTATTATAGGAGGGATTTCTACAATACATGGGGGATTAATAGGCGCTACCATTATAACTGGATTACCATTTTTATTTTCAAGATCTTCAATACCAATGTCTTTAATTTTTGGAACACTATTAATAATATTTGTGTTGTTTTTTCCAAAAGGTATTTTTTACGGATTATTAATGGGATTTTATAAGTATTTTGAGATACCATATGTTAAAATAAAAAAAAGTGCATGGAGGCGAAAAAATATGGGGGAAAAATATATTGAAGTTAACAATAAGAAAATTTGTTATTATGAGAATGGTAATGGAAAACCTGTTATAATGATACATGGAAATTTTGCATCTGCTCGTTGGTATCAAAAAGTTATGGATATTGAAGGATATCATACATATGCCATGGATTTACCTAATTTTGGTAGAAGTGATAGAATAGAAAAATGTGATATAGATTTATATGCAGATTATGTGAAAATGTTTATGGATAAATTACAGATAGAAAAAGCTATTATAGTAGGACATTCTTTGGGAGGAGCAGTTGCTCAATCTTTAAGTTTTAGATACCCAGAAAAATCCGAAAAAATGATTTTGATTGATTCAGCACCAATTGACGGATTAAAAACACCTGAGGAATATTACCCTATTTTGGAAATGTATAAAGGTAATAAAACATTATTAAAACAAGCTTTAAATGGAATTATGCCAGAAAATAAAGATGAAAAACTCCTCGATGAATTAACTAATGAAGCATTATTAATGAAAGAAGAATGTTTTACAGGAAATGCAAGAGCATTAGAAAAAATTAATTATGTAAATTTAGCAAAAAATTATAAGAATAAAGTTTTATTCATTGTGGGTAAAAAGGATTTATTAATAACTGAAGAAATGGCTAAAAACACTATTCGATATTTAAAAGGCGAAATAAAAATTATTGAACATGTAGGACATTCTGTAATTGTTGAAGATCCTGAGTTATTTAAGGAGATAATGAAAAATTTTTGATTTTTGGAGTTGATGCTATGAAAAAAAAGAGAAATGTAAAAGAAAAACTTATTGAATCTGCAATTGAATTATTTTCAAAACGCTGGTATGATACCGTTTCCGTAGCTGAAATTTGTAGAAATGCTGAATTATCAAATGGCGTATTTTATAATTATTTTAAAAATAAACAAGAACTTTTTGAGTTTTTATTAAAAGATTTATTAGATGTATTTGAAAAGGAATTTTATCAATTTTATGGTAATACTGTAGAAGAAAAACTAAAATCATTTTTCAATATAGTATTTGAAGCAGCAATAAAATATAAACCTCTTGTGACAATTTTTAGAGAAGGACAATATCGATTTCCAAAATATGAAAAAAAACTTAGAAATATATATATTGACATATTAGAAAAAATTTTTGATAGAAAAATTAATGAAGTAGATTACATATATATAATAGGTGGATTGAGATTTTTAGGGATTATGTCATCATATGGATGGATCAATCTAGAAGAAAAAAATTTTTATGACATGATTTTTAATGGTATTTTTGAAGAAAAAGTAAAAGAAAATTTATTTAATTTGAATATTAGGGATTGTGAAGAATTAGAAAAAACAACAAAGCAAGTTTTAATAGAAGCAGGCATAGAACTTTTTAGTAAAAAGGGATTTCATAAGGTTAAAATTTTTGAGATAACAAATTATGTTAATCTTGCTGTAGGGACATTTTATATTTATTTTTCAAGCAAAGAAGAATTTTTAAGGGAGATTGTAAAACAAATAAGTCGTAAAACGCGATTTTTCATTTCAAGGAATATACCTGAACATTTGAATAGATTGGAAAAAGAAATTGTCGGTATATATTTGTTTTTAGAATTTTTTTCTAAAAATAGAAACTATTACGAGATAATAAGAGAAGCTGAATTTGTCGTTAAGGATGAAGTAAAAAAATATTATGAAGATTTTAAAAAAGGATATTTAGAAAATTTAGAAAATATTAAAAATGATAATAAAGAAATGACAGCGATGTTTTTAATGGGTATTTCACATTATACGGGTATTGAGTATTTATTTGAAAATACTATAAAAAATAAAGAAGATTTTTTGATGAAACTATCAGAATATTTATCCCGTGGAATATTGAAATGACACCCTGATGGGTGTCATTTATTATTTAATGCTATAAGGTATATGTCTCTTATTTCTTTTTCGCCTAATTTTTTAAGCTTACCCATTGGAGCTCTTTGAACAGCATTTTCAACTAATTTATCAATATCGTTTTCTGTAGCTCCTATTTCTTTTAATGAAATTGGTTGTCCTATTTTTTTATACCATTCTTTTAAAGCTTCAATTCCAAGTTTAGCATCTGTAGAAGGATTTCCCGTATCTATATTGAATATTTCTTTAGCAAATCTATCAAATTTATCAATATCTTCATTTTTTACATATTCTAACCATGCTGGGAATATAATAGCCAATCCTTCACCATGAGCTATATCAAATAATGCAGAGACAGAATGTTCTAATCCGTGGCTAGACCAATCACCTCCAGAAGATCCAGCCATCAACAATCCATTTAAAGCTAAAGTTGCACTCCAAGCTAAATTAGAGCGAGCATCATAATCTTTAGGATTATTTAATAAAATTTCTGTACTTTTTATAACTGTTCTAATAATACCTTCTGCTATTTGTGATTGAATTTCTGTTCCTGGAGTTCCATCAAAATAATATTCCATTACATGACTTATCGCATCAACAGCACCATTTATAGTTTGTTTTGTAGGTAATGTGTATTGTGCAGTTGGATCTATAATAGAAACTTTTGGATATAATGCCTTAGAATGAGTTGCCCATTTTTGCTTAGTTTCTTCTTTGGTAATGACAGAGTTTCCGTTCATTTCGGAACCAGTAGCTGAAAGAGTTAAAACAGTGAAAAGAGGTAAAGCTTTTTCTATATTATATTTCCCAGAATATGCATCCCAAATATCTCCATCATAATAAAATCCTCCAGCTATAGCTTTTGAAGAATCTATAACACTTCCACCACCTACAGCTAAAATGCCTTCTACATTGTTTTCTTTAGCAATTTTAATACCTTCATATACTTTAGATAATCTGGGATTAGGTTTAACTCCAGACACTTCTATCCATTCTATGTTATTTTCTTTAAGCGAATTAATTACAACATCATAAACGCCATTCTTTTTTATTGAACCTCCACCATAGTGCAATAAAATTTTTTTAATACCATGATTTTTAATTTCTTTACCAATTTCTTTTATGGTATTTTCTCCAAAGATTAATTTTGTTGGATTATGAAAAACAAAATTTTTCATTCAAACACCCCCTTATATAATTAGTTTTCCTAATTATATTATATCATAAATTAAAAAAATTTTTAAGTGTTATGGTTAGACACCAATTTTTTTCTTCATTTGGCTCAAAAGTTAAGTATTTTCCATGTTTTTTGGCTATTTCAAGCGAGTCATAGAAACCATTACATGGTTCTATTGCACAATTATATTCACCTTTAAAACCACCTTCATTTTTCCATACTCCAACATAAGGAATATCTTTAAAATAAATTTCGTATAACAATTTATTATTATTTAAAGTAACTTCTGCAGAGTCAATTTTATCTAATAAATAAAATTTTTCCGTATTTTTAGATTCAACAGGTAAAAATTTGTTTAGATAATAATTATTATATATGGGGTAATCACAAATGTTTTCTCCATTTCCTAAATATTTACTATCTTTTTTTATGTTTAGTACTTTATTTATACCATCTAAAATAATTTCGCTATTATTGTCTATTGCAAGTAGTCCATGAAATGCCCAAAATCCTCTAAATAAATGATTGTTTAGATTTTTTACTGAGTAATTGAATGTAATACTATTATTATTTAATTCAATAGTTCTCTTAAAAATATAATTAAATTTAGGGCTTTTAACTTCACAAAATATACTATTATGTATTTTTTTACATTTCCACGGAATACTCCATAATTCACCATGATCAGGCAGTTTTTTGCCATAAAATTCTTCAAAAGGATAAATGCCTTCATCTATATTTGGAAACATTTCATCAATTCCAGAAGTATCATATTTTTCAAAAGAATCACCATATCTTGCAATTTTGTACCTTTTTTTTGGCGGCTGGAATAAAACCTCAAATTTTTGTGGTTTATAATATATGGATGCAATTTTTGCACCTAGTTCTGGTATAACATCCACTTTGATATACTCATTTTCAATATATAATGACTTTAAGTTATAATATTTCATAAAGGAATCTCCTTTCTTTTTATTAGATTATAACAAAAAAGTGCAACGTTATAAAACGTTGCACTTAAAATTATTTTATAAGATTATTTTTTATTAGCTTTAGCTGCTATGTTTAAAGACCAACCTAAACCACCAAATAAAACAACACCGGCAAAAATCATAAAAAATATAGCACTTCCTGTCATATTTCTGCCCCCTTACTCTTCTTCTAAAGTAATTTCTGTAACCTGGACACTATACTTCTCGTCTTTAGATGGCATTTTAGCAAATATAATTGCCAAAATAGGTACCAATATAAATACGATAAATCCTGTTGCCAATGCCCATGCTGGATAGCCACCATATGGATTTTTGATTTCATCAAATATATTAAGTCCTAAAATTATGATCAATACAATAGGAATAACAAATTTTAGTGAAAGATCAAACCATCCGCCAATTTTTATTTCTGATACTGAATTTATGTATTTTCTTAATCTATCTGCACCAAATATCCATCCGATTACAATTGATTCAAGAATACCAACAACTAATAATGCATATGTCCCCATAAAATGATCTATTATATCTAACCAGTATAAACCACCCTGTGTAGCAAATAATAAACCAAAAATAAATCCTAATATTGAAAATCCAATTAAGAAAGATTTTTTGTTAACTTTAAATTTGTCACCAGCAGCAGCTTCGATTGCTTCTACTAATGAAAAAGCAGAATCAATACCAAGTGTCAGCAACATAATGAAAAATGCCAAGCCTATAATTGATTGTACAATAGGACCACCTGGAATTAATGATATTGCTTGTGGATAAACAACAAATGCTAATCCTACACCACCACTAACAACTTCATTTACCTGAACGTTCATTTGTTGAGCCATATATCCTAATACTGAGAAAACAGCTATACCGGCTAAGAAAGATGTAGCAGAATTTCCTAATGCAGTGATGATTGCATTATTAGCGACATCATTTTTTTTGCTATTATAACTTCCATATGCAATCATGATACCGAAAGCAACACTTAATGAAAAGAAAATCTGACCAAATGCATTAGCCCAAACTCTTGCATCAGCTAATTTAGCAAAATTTGGTTGGAATAAATAATTTAAACCTGTTGCAGCACCTGGTAATGTTATTCCTCTAATACCCAATAATAGCAATAAAACTACAGGCAATGGTACAGTCCACATAACAGTTTTTCCAACAGATTCTGTACCTTTTCTTAAAATCATATATATCCATAACCATGAGATTAATAATCCAATAACAATAGGCCATCTTAATCCGCCTAATTGTCCAGGCCCATCAGTTAATTTTAAGAAATCTCCAAAGAAAAATCCCTTAGGATCATTTTTCCAAGCAACACCTAATGAATGATATAAGTAATTGAAGATCCAAGCCATAATTACATTATAATAAAATGTAATAATAGAACCTGTAATAACAGCCCACCAACCAATAAATTCAGCATTTTTAGAAACTTTTCCTAATGCTTTTGGAGCACTTGATTGGAATCCTTGACCAATAGCAAATTCGGCCATTAAGATGGGAATACCCGCAATGAATAATGCTACAAAATAAGGAATGTAGAAAGCTCCTCCACCGTTTTGATATGCCATATAAGGGAAACGCCATGCGTTACCTAATCCAGCAGCTGAACCTATAGCTGCTAAAACAAAAGCCCACCTTGAACCCCACTTTTGCCTTGCCACGAATATCACTCCTCTCATGTTAAAATTTTATAAAAAATATTTCTCTATTATAATATATATTACTTTTGACATCATTATATGACAAATAGTGTGAAAAATATTTCATACACGTTAATCAAATTATATAATACCATAAAATGACTCTAAAGTCAATACTTTTTATTTTAAGTGAAAAAAATCATATATTTAATATTAATAATAATAGTAAAAAAATTTTACTTCGCAGAATATGAATTTTCGTGCCATAAAATTAACGGCAACCTTAAAGTGGTTGCCGTTTTTTAAATGTATTTTTCAACTCCATTTGAATTTTTAACTTTGAAATATTCTATTTCTATTGAATATTTTTTATTATATTCATATTTTAAATTGTCTATAACTTTTTCGAATTCATCGTCTTTAGATAAAACCAATACTGAACCTCCAAATCCTCCACCAACAATACGTGCTCCAGTAACCTTATTTTTTAAATTATCAATTATATAATCTATTTCTTCACATGAAACTTCATATAAATTTTTTAAACTTTCGTGTGATTCAAATAAATATTCTCCAATTAATTCAATATTATCATTTTTTAAGGCTTCAATCGTTTTTAAAACTCTATTGTTTTCATCTAAAACATGTTTTGCTCTTTTATAACTGATTCCTTCTAATTTTTCTAAATCATCATAAGTTATTTCTCTAAAAGAATTTTTTCCTAATGCTTTTAATGCTTCATCACATTGTTTTTTTCTAATATTATACTCAGAATTTCCTAATTCATGTTTAACGCCAGAATTTATAATATAGAAATTGTAATCTTTCAAGTTTAATGGAATTAATTCATGTTTTTTTGTAAAAGTGTCAATGAATAAAGCATGATTTTCTTTAGATAAAGCGCTTGCATATTGATCCATAATTCCACAATTTAAACCTATAAATTTATTTTCTGCATTCCATCCAATTAATGCTAATTCTTCTAAAGATAAATTTAAATTTAAAATATCATTTAATGCATAAGCAGAAACAACTTCCAAAGCAGCTGAACTAGAAAGTCCAGCTCCTATTGGAAGATTAGAATGTATATTAAATGAAAAGGGAGGTATTTTACCAACTTTTTTTTCTAATTCTAATATAACACCTATTATATAATCAGCCCAAGTATTTGTTTTTTGTAAATTATTTAAAGAAATTTTTTCATTGGAATTTTTTGAAGAAAAAGTGAATTTATCAGAATTTTTTATATCTAAATAGATATGTTTATCAATTGCAAATGGCAAAACATACCCATCATTGTAATCTGTATGTTCTCCTATTATGTTTATACGACCGGGAGCTCTATATTTCATCAAGTTTCACCTCAACATCCCTTAATTGTTTAGCAGCTTGTTCAGGTTCGATAGGGTTAATAAATGCCCAAGTTCCACTTTCAACACTTGCTACCCATTTAATTAAATTTGGGCCCCTCATTGGAGAAATAAACTCCACATGAAAATGGAAGAAATGAGTAGTCTTATTGATATTAAAAGGTTTTTGGAAAAACATCATCATATATGGAAATGGCATATTAAACAAACCATTATATTTATTTGTTATTACTCTTAACACTTCAGCAAATTCTTTTTTCTCTTTATTTGATAATTCATATATTGTTTCTACATGTCTTTTAGGGTATACATGCACCTCATATGGATATCTAGCATAAAACGGAACTAAAGCAATAATATTTTCTGTTTCATATACAATTCTTTCATTTTGTTCTTTTTCTTCCTTTACAATATCACATATTGCACAAGAGTTTTTTTCACTATACCATTTTTCCAATGATTCTATTTTTAGTTGAATTCTAGGAGGCAAAAATGGAAATGCATATAATTGACCATGAGGATGAGGTAAAGTTGCACCAACTTCTTTGCCTTTATTTTCAAAAATAAATACATATTTTATAAATTCATATGAAGATAATTCTTTAGTTCTATCAGCCCACATATTAATTAATTTTTCTATTTGATATATAGGCATATAAGATAACTCTGAATTATGTTTTTCAGTATATACCACAACTTCACAAATTCCTTGAGATTTATCTTTAATTAATACATTGCTATTATTTTCAACATTTGGAGCATCCTTTTTTAAAGCGGGAAATCTATTTTCAAAACTTACCAAATCATATTCTCCAGGTAGTTCTAATACTCCTGGACAAATAGGACAACTATCTTTGGGTAAATTAGGTCTTTTTTGCCTGGAGGAAGAAATCATAACCCATTCTCCAGTAATAGGATTAAATCGTCTTTCAAGCATTGTTATCCCTCTCCTCATAATAGTGAAATAATCTATTATCTTCTTCTCTTAATACAGTATTTTTATTTAATTGTGGATAGTCCTCATCATATTCTAATTTAAAATTGATTTTTTCTAAGTCAACATGCATTTTTACATTACCAATATTAGTATTAAAAGCTTCAATTTCAAATGAATAATTATCATTCATTAGTCCTTTAACATGAGGTATTCCGCCTCTTAATTTTAATGAATTAAAATATACATCTTTTTTAATAGTTTTTGATAAATCATCACTTTGTAGAATCATATTATTTAATAAGCCAGATACATAGGAATACATTTCAATAATTTTATCGTTTAATTCAGTATCTTCAGTTCTTAAAATCAAACAATCTGGATCATTCCACCACCATTTTCCATTCATGAAATATCTAGTAATAACGTTTCTTAATGCATAATAAGCATTTGGATAAACAAAATCAAGATCGTTTGGCTTATAAAATGGGGCAGTGTCAGCACTAATTCTCATCCCATCAACATATCCTATTGATGGTAAAATAGGAGCGCCACATCCCAATATAAAATCTTCACCAATGGCTTCTCTGATTATTTTCATTCCAATATTATATGCTTCAATAGGAGTAACCTCTACATATCTTTTTCCTGGAATTGCACCAGCAAATAAGAAGTCTGTTTTAAAATAATGAATTCCATTATTTCTCATATTTAAAAAAATATTTTTTAAATGTTCTTGTGCTTCAGGATGAGTAGTGTCTAATGCGTATATGTTTTTTCTCCAATTTATATAAGCAACCTTAGGTTCTCCATTTTCATCTTTTACTAACCAATCCTTATGTTTTAAAAACACTTCAGAAATTTCTGATACACTAAAAGGAGCTAACCATAATCCCGGAATATAGCCATATTCTTTAATTTTATTAGCAATTATATCAAAACCTGGAAATGAATCTTTAGGAATCCAATCACCAATATCTTTTTGCCATGAATCATCTAATTGAAATACTTCATAATTATATTCTTTTGATAATTCTAAATTTTTTAAAGTATCTTGCCAAGTTAGTTCTTCATAGTAATGATACCAAGAAGACCAACCAACAGGGTTCCATTTTGAAAATTTTGGATTATTTTCGAATTTAACGTAATCAGCATAAATTTCTAATAATTTTTCCATTTCATTATTTTCTAAAATTATTAATGGTTCTATATCAATATACTCATCAGCATTTTTCTCGAAATATTCTAAGCATGCAATAATTTTATTATCTTTAACTTCAAAAAAAGGATGAGCAATTTTTGAAGTTAAAAATCCATATACTTTATTTTTTTTAGCAATAAAATAGTCTGAAATAATATTATTTTCTAAATACTCTGGCATAGGATGAGCACTATATTTAGCAGTTTTTTTCCAATCATCAGGAATATTATATTTATAATTCAAAACCTTTATTTTTTTTGTCGGACTCCAACTTTGCCAATTGTTAATAAACAAATCTTCATCGGCAAAATCATCAAAAATATCTATTTTACCTAATTTCCCTTTCACTTTTCCTCTAATAATATATCCTTCAGGTATTTTTTCTATTTTTAATTTAATGCTATAATTATCTTTATTAAATTCCAAATATTCACCATCAAAATAATTATTTAATATATTCATATAGTACCTCCTAAGTATTTCTAATTATTAACTCAACACCTAATTTTTCCTTTATTCTATTTTTATCGCCTTTTATTTTTTTATATAATCTATGAAATGCGTCATATCCAAGTTTTTCTTTATTAATTCTTATTGTAGTTAAGTTAAGTACGTTTGCAAACGCAATGTCATCGAAACCTACTACATTAACTTTATCTGGGATTTTTATATTATTCTCATATAATGCTTTTATTGCTCCAAATGCGAAAATGTCATTATAACAAAATAATCCATCAAAGAAAATATTTTTTTCTATTAATTCTTTAATTTTTAAATAAGCATTTTCTAATCCTTCTTCTAATTCATATACAGTAAAGTCTTTTATATTGTATTCATCTAACGCTTTTTTAAAACCCAAATACCTTTCTTTAGCTACAGATTTATAGCTAAATCCGTTTAGCATAATAAACTTTTTTCTTCCATTTTCTATTAAATATTTTCCAGCTAAATAACCACCATAATAATCATCTGAATATATTTCATCAATATCAATATTTTCAAAGTTTACTCCTACCACAACAAAAGGGATATTTATTTTTATTAATTCTTTAATATCTTCAGATTTTTCTTGTGTAGGAGTAATAATTAATCCGTCAACTCTTTTTTCCAATAATAACTTAATAGCCTTTCTTTCTAAATCATATTTTTTTTCGGTGTTCATTAAGATAATATTATAGTTTTTTTCTCTAGAACCTTTTTCTATACCCTTTAAAACCTCTGCAAAGAAAGGGTTTGAACTATCTTCAAATATTACACCAATAGTTTTTGTTTTTCTATTTCTTAAAGAACTAGCGGTTACATTTTTTACATATCCCATTTCTTTAGCTATTTCTAAAACTTTTCTTTTTGTTTTAATATTAATGTCTGGTTTATCATTTAATGCTCTAGATACTGTGTTGATTGAAACACCAGCAGCAGCTGCAATATCTTTTATTGTTACATAATTTTTTTTCATATAATCATCCCTTTTTTATAATTTCAAATGCCTCCATTTCAATCTTTTTGTTATTAATGTATATTGTGTTTTTTGAGCTTTTGGCATTTAAAATTATTATACCATCATTTGTATTTGTAATTAAAATATCTTGTCCTAAAACTTTAGGAGATAATGCTAAAGAAAGAACATGAGAAAAATCAAGATAATTTAAAACCGTACCAATATATGTGTTATTTCCTTTTTTAGTAATAATAGGATTGTTTTTAAAAGCTGTATTATTTAACACAGAAATTATTTCAGCATCTTTTACAACTATTTTATCCGCCCAAAATTCTCCATTTAATATATTATTGTTATATAGAATTTCAACATTTTTTTCTCCAGAAAAATCATCAATTTTTATTCCAAATTCATTAAATAAATCAATATACTTTTCTTTGTTAATCCAATTTCTTTCATCTTTAATTCCACTCATAGCTGTCATTATAATTTTTCCATTATAATTTATTAAAGAATTTAAAAATTCATTGTCTATATTCATTGCATATGGCACAACTACTAATTCATAATCATCTATTTTATCTTCGCCATATACAAAATCAACATTATATCCAAACATCTTAATTGCTTTATATATTTCAACAATAGCATTCCAATAATTGAATGTTGTGTTTAAATGATTAATTCTGTGAATCCAGGCATTTTCATATGAAAAATATATTGCTACTTCTTTTTTGGGAATTATATGATCAGGAGTTTCTTTTTTAGATTTTTTATAATATATCAGTCTTTCTGTTGGATTTCCTGAGTATTCTACTAAAGCTCCATGATATTGTTCTGCGCCATATGGTAGTTCTCTAAATCTAAAAACTATACTTCCATCAGCTCCATGTAAATAGGATTGTTTAGTCCAAAATTCAATATATTCAGGAGCATATTGGTCGTTTATTGTTCTCCAATTTACTCTACCGGGTTGTTGTTCCATTACAAAATATGGTATTTTTTTCAATGATCTCATTAAATCATGGTTTGCACTTTGATGATAAAAATCATATTCTTTTGTAGGAATATAATTATCCCAAGATACAATATCTAAATCTTTTGCATATTTAAAGTAGTCAATATCAAAGAAATCTACCATTAAATTATGAGTTATAGGTTTTTCTGAATGCTTTCTAATAATTTCTTTGTGCATTTTTGAGTATTTAATTACATTATCAGAAGAAAATTTATGAAAATCTAACATTTGATGTGGGTTTTTAAATGTTGGAGTGTTTTTAGGAATTGTTATTTCATCCCAATCATAATATAATTGACTCCAGAACGCACCACCCCAATTATAATTTAAATTTTCTAAAGTATTATATTTTTCTTTTAACCAATTAATAAATGATTTTCTAGTTTCCTCATTATAGCAATAAGTTGTTTCATGACATCCAAATTCATTATCGATTTGCCACATATCGGCATATTGATGATATCTTTCAACAAACTTTTCTGTTATTCTAAGAGAATGAAAAATAAAATGTTCATTATCAACACAGTAATGCCTTCTGCTTCCAAATTCTCTGACATGACCATTTTCATCAACTGGAAGTATATCAGGATATTTTTTTATTAACCAAGCAGGTGGTGTTGGAGTAGGTGTTCCTAAAATTAATTTAAATCCTTCCTTTTTTAACATAGGTATAGCTTTATCAAAAAGATCGAAATTGAATTCTCCCTCTTTTGGTTCTAAAAAAGCCCAAGAAAACTCTCCTATTCTTAACCATTCAATCTCAAATTCTTTCATTATTTTAATATGTTTTTCCCAATCAGCTTCAGGCCAATGTTCGGGATAATAATCAGCACCATATATTTTCATATTATTGCCTCCCTAACCTTTTACACTTCCCATAGTTAAACCTTGAATAAAGTATTTTTGGAACATTAAGAATACAATTATAGGAACAATTGCAGCTAATATTGATGCAGCAGCAATAACATTCCAACTAGTTACCCATTGCCCTTGTAATGTAGTTAAACCAAGAGTTATAGGTTTTTTAGTATCACTTTGAATTAATATTAAAGCCCATAAATAGTCATTCCAAATCCATGTGAATTCTAAAATTCCTAAAGCAGCAATTGCTGGTTTAATTAATGGAAGCATAATACTGTAGTATATTTTAAAATCATTTGCACCATCAATTTTTGCTGCTTCAAATATACTTTTTGGAATAGTTACCATGAAATTTCTTAAAAAGAAAGTACAAAAACCCAACTGAAATGCTATATGGAATAGTATTAATCCTGGATATGTATCATATAATCCAGTATTTACAGAAAATTTATATACTGGAATTAATAGCATTTGAAAAGGTATAAGCATACCAGCTACAAAAGTAATTAATATAGGTTTTCTTAATTTGAAGTCATACCAACTTAAAGCATATGCTCCCAAGCTTGATAAAAATAATGCGCCAAGGGTAGAAACAGCAGCAATTAAAAATGTATTTAAATAGTATGTATATATGTGAGCATTTTTCCAAGCAGTAATATATCCTTCTAAAGACCATTTTTTTGGTAGCCTAAACCAATTAGCTCCGAAAGAAATTTCATCCATAGTTTTAAAAGAAGTCAATACGGCTATCACAAAAGGGATAAGCCATATTATTACAATTATTGTTGATAATATGTAAAATAAATATTTTTTATATATTGCAGTTTTTGTCATAAATTGTCCTCCTTTTTAAAGGAATTAATCAAGTACCAAATGATAAATCCTAATGTGATAAAGAATTGTATAACAGCAATAGAAGCACCATATCCCATATTATAATTATTAAATGATTCTATATACATATAATTTGCCATAACACTTGAAGAATAGAATGGTCCTCCTCTTGTAATAACAAACACAATATCAAAAGCTCTTAACGAGTCAATTATATTCACAGTTATAGCTATTACCATAGCGGGTCTTAAAGCTGGTAATATAACATACCAAAATCTTTGCCAACTATTTGCACCATCCACGTAAGCAGCTTCGACTTGCTCAGTAGGTACACTTTGAAGTCCAGCCAAAAATAATACCATTGCATATGAAATTTGTCTCCATAATGCGGCAAAAATTAATGCATATGTTACTAAATTAGGATCACTTAACCAAGGCTTGGCTAAATTGCCTAATCCTATTCCTCTTAAAAATTCATTTATAACTCCATGATTAGGTTCAAGTATCCAGGTCCAGATTTCTCCAATAACTACAAAAGATAATGTCATTGGTAAATACATCATAGTTTTAAAGAATTTATTTCCTTTAAACTTTTGATCCATAAGCATAGCAATTCCTAATCCTATAGGGATTGCAACTATTACAAAGCCAACCATCCATTTTATATTATTTAATAAGGAAGTTAAAAAATAATAATCATAAAAGAGCATTTTATAATTTTCTAAACCGATAAAATTATATGAAGGAGAAACGCTATCCCAATCGGTAAAACTTATAATAACTGTTTGAAAAATTGGAATAATTACCCATATTAAATACATAGTTAATGGTAATGCAAGAAAAGCATAAGGGATCCACCATTTTTTCTTCATAATAAAACCACCTTTAACTAATTTTTTTAAAAAAGGAGGGGAAACCCCTCCTTAAAATCATTTAAAAATTTTTCTTCTTTGAAATTCCATTTGTTTTAAAAGAATATCTAATCTTTGTGGGAATGTCATAAATTCAACGAATTTATTCATACCAAATGTTGCCATTTCTGGATCTGTATCTCTGTCATAGAATTGAGCAACGCCATCTGAAGCTAATACTAAATCTAAACCTTTTTGAGCATGTGCATCTGGAGGAGTTACATATTTATTAGCTGCTAATCTTCCTAATTCTTTTGAATACATATCTTGTACTTCTTTTGAAGCTAAGAATTTAATAAATACTTTTGCTCCTTCCGGATTTTTTGCCTTTGCAGGAACCATAAATCCGTCAATAGGAGTTTCTTCATAAACGCCAACATTACCATCAATTATTGGGAATCTAAAGAAATCTAATTTATCTTTAACTTCTGCAGGAGCAACGTCTTTAATGAATTGACCCATTAAGTACATTCCTGCTTCTCCTCTAAATAAGAAACTTGCAGCATCTTGCCATGTGTATGATGAATGATTAGCTAAGAAATAACCATTATCTACTAATTGTTTCCAATATTCAAATACTTTCTTTACTCTTGCATCAGTATAAGGTATTTTACCTGCTGTTAAATCCATATGGAACTTATAACCATTAACTCTCATATCTAAGTAATCAAACCAACCACCAGTTGGCCATAAGTATTTTGTACCAATAGTAATTGGTGTAACACCATTTTCTTTTAATACTTCACAAACATGTAAGAATTGTGACCATGTAACTGGAGGAGTTAAACTATATTTTTTAAATACTTCTGTGTTATAATATACACTCCACCAGTACCAAGTAAATGGTAAGAAATAAATTTTTCCATCATATTCAGATGCGCTTTTGAATGAAGCTGGGAAATATGCTTCAAATGGCTTATCAGAAAATATATCATCTAATGGTAATAATAATCCTTTTTCTGCAAAGTATCTCATTCTTTCGCCAGCGAACCATGTAACTACATCAGGAGCTTCTTTTGAGTTTAACCATGTTCTTAATAATGTTTTGAAGTCTTCGTGTGGGAATGTGTTTACTACTACTTCATAATCTGGGTATTTTTCTTGAAACATATCAACAACATGTTTAAATGCTTCTCTTGGAGCAGGATCTGATGCGTTACTGTTTATAACTATTTTAGTTTTAGCAAAAGCACTAAAAGCCAAAATAACAACTAATAATACTAATAATCCCCTCTTCATAATTACACCTCCATAAATTTTTGGGTATCGTAAAGGTTACCGATAACGTTACCGATAATATTAAAACATATTTAACATAAATATCAAAATATAATAATAATTAATTATTTGGTATTATAAGCGATTAATAATATTTAAGTAATAAAATCGAAAAAATTTGAATAATTTAATAAAAAACACCTTCAAAAATGAAGGTGTTGTAATTATCCTTTAACTGATCCAGCAAGAAGACCTCTAATGAAATATTTACCTAAAGCAACATATACAATTAATGTTGGTAATGCTGCAATTAATGCTCCTGCCATTTGTATATTCCATTCAACAACTTGACTTCCAGCAAGATTTACAAGAGCTACTGTTATAGGTTGTTTTGCTGGATTATTAGTAACAGTAACTGCAAATAAAAATTCATTCCAAATATTCGTGAATTGCCAAATTGCAACAACAACAAAACCAGGAATTGAAATAGGAAGAAGTACTTTTGTATAAATATTGTATAGATTAGCGCCATCAATTGATGCAGCTTCGATTAATTCATCAGGAATTTCTTCATAATAATTTTTGAACATTAATGTTGTTATTGGAATTCCATATATTACGTGAATTATAATTAATGCCGGAATAGTTCCATATAATCCAATTTTTTGAAAAAATTGGATTAATGGGAATAATACACTTTGATATGGTATGAACATACCAAATAAGATTAATGCAAATACTAAATTTGAATATTTGAATCTTAATTTTGATAATGCAAACCCATTTATAGAGCCTAAAATTGCAGAAATAATAGTTGCTGGTATTGTTAAATAAAAACTGTTTTTCATATTTGGAGCTAACTTTTTATATGCGCCTAAAAAACCCTCTAAAGAAAAATGTTTTGGGAAATTCCACATATTTGCTATTGAAATTTCACTTAAAGGTTTAAAACTAGTAATAAGAGTTACATAAAAAGGAGTGATAAAAAATAATGATATTATTATTAAAATAATATAATATATAATAACTTTAGTTTTTGTCATGAACTCACTCCCTTTCTAAGGGAAGAATATAGATATGGAATAATTATTACTGCAACCATTAACAGCATAATAACTGATATTGCAGAACCTAATGCGTATCTGTTAGATCTAAAGGTTAATTCAAACATATAAATAGCTGGGACATCAGTAACATTATTTGGACCACTTCCAGTCATAGCATATATTAAATCAAATATTTTTAATGAAACGTGTCCAAGAACTATCATTGTACTTAAAGTAATAGGTTTTAATAATGGCATTTTTATTTTCCAAAAAATATATCTTTCATTAGCTCCATCAACCCTAGCTGCTTCTAGAATTTCGTTTGGGATGGCTTTTAAACCAGCTAAATACATAGCCATAATATATCCTGACATTTGCCAAATAGCAGCAATGATGACAGGAATTAGTGCTAAATTAAAATGGCCAATACTTTCCGAGCTTGTATACCATAACCATTGTAATTTTTCTAACCCTATATTTTTAAATAATAAATTTATACCTTGTGGATCTTTAGGAATATTTCCTGGAGCAAATATCCAACTCCATACAGTTCCAGTTACTACAAATGCAATTGCCATTGGAAATAAAAATAAACTTTGAAAAAACCTAGAACCTTTTAGTCCCTTATCAATTATATTTGCTAAAAATAATCCTAATCCAATGGATCCTGCTATGAAAAATAATGTAAAAAATAATGTATTCCATAAGTCGGTTTGAAATCTCTGATCTAGAAATATTCTTTGATAATTTCTAAATCCTACGAAATTATATATACCTCTTAATAATTTGCTAAAACTATTCCAATCTGAAAATGAGGTTCTAATAGTCCAAAAAATAAAATAATATACAAAAATACCAATTAAAATTAATGATGGTAGAATTATGAAAAATCCTATTTTAGACTTTCTTCTTTGAACACTCATTCAATCACCACCTTATTTAAATACCCGGTTCAAAGAACCGGGTATCAATTACTCTGTTAAGTATCCTTGATCTTCAGCAGCCCACATTATATCTCTTAAAGTATTTGAAATATTTTTCTTTACTATAAATCTATTAAGTGCATCATTTAATGTAGTTACAAATCCTTCAGGTGCAGCAGAACCATGTATAATAGAAGGAACTACTGCTACAGTAGCAAAATCATTCATTGACCAGGTTAAATATACATCATATCTGCTTTTATCTGCGTCAATTCTTGCTGGAATAGAACCTTTTATAGGGTTGAAAATATCTTGAGCTTCTTTTGTTGCTATAAATTTTAACCATTTTAAAGCATTATCTCTATGTGGAGCGCCTTTTGGCAATCCAAATGTATCTGAAATGAACATGAATGCATTATCAGTGCCAGGTACTGCAAACCATCCAAAATCCACACCTGGTTTCCACCCTAATGTTTTAAAGTAACCTTCTTCCCAATCTCCCATTACATTAAATAATGCTTTACCTTCAAAAACTAGTCTACCAGCATCTTGCCATGTTAAAGCAGAATGATCTCTATTAAAGTAAGGAATCAGTCTTTCTAATAATACTAATGACATTTCTAATTCAGGTGAATCAAAAGATGTTTTTCCATTAAATAAACCTTTATAACCTTCAGGACCAAATACTGAAAGCATAATATTTTCAAATAAATGTGTTAATGTCCATTTATTTTTATCACCTAATGCAAGTGGTATATATCCAGCTTCTTGAGCTTTCTTCATTGCGGCAAAAAATTCAGCCCAGGTAGTTGGTTCTTTTGTTAATCCTAATTCTCTAAATATTTTTTTATTATAGAATACAACATTTCCTCTATGAACATTTACAGGGATTGAATAAACTTCTCCTTGATAACTAACAATTTCCATAACATCTTTAGGGAATTTATCATATACACCCCATTCTCTTAAATAATTTGTTAATGGTTCCATTAAACCAGGAATTACATATGTATCTGTTAATTCCATACCAGCATGGACTTGGAATGAATCTGGAGGATTTCCACCTAGCATCCTTGTTTTCAATACAGCTTTAGCATTAGTTCCTGCACCACCAGCTACAGCTGCATTTATTATGTTGATATTAGGGTAATATTGATTAAACTTAGCAAATAATGCCAACAATCCCTCTTCTTCTCCACCACCAGTCCACCAACTAAAAATTTCTAAATCATTTGATGCTGCAAAAACACTTGAAATGACTAATAAAATAGTAATTAATCCTAATGTCAATTTTTTCATACTATTCCCCCCTTTTTAAAAATTTCGGTAACGTTCATTTTAATTAAAGCACACTTTACAATTTGAATAAAGTATAAATATCGCTGATTATCATTAACGAGGAATAATTATATTAAATTAATAACAAATATATAATATTTTTATAAAATATTACAATTAAAATATATGATAAAATATAATGGGGGTGATAAAATGAAAAAAATTAAATTAGGTATTGTTGGAACCGGAATAGCGGCTAGGGATTTACATTTGCCTGGATTATTGGAATTAGAAAATAAGTTTGAAATTGTTGCACTTTTTAATAGAACAAAAGAAAAAGCAATAAGATTTTCTAATTATTTGAATAATAATCCAAAAATTTATGATTCATATGATGAATTGTTAGATAATGTAGAGGCTGTTGATTTAGCATTACCTGTACAATTAAATTATGAATTTATTGAAAAAGCATTAAAAAAAGGTGTAAATGTTATTTGCGAAAAACCTATATCAGTAAATGTAGAAGAGGGTAAAAAAATTGTAGAATTATCAAGAAGATATAAAAATGTTGTTTATATTGCTGAAAACTATAGACATTTTTCTGCTTATGATAAAATAAAAGAATTAACCTCAAAAATAGGTGAAGTTTATTATTTACAATGGAATTTATGGATTTATATGTCAAAAGATAATAAATATGCCAATACCCCATGGAGACAAAACCCAGAGCACATTGGAGGATTTATATCTGATGCAGGAGTTCACCATGTAGCAAGTATGAAGAAAATATTTGGAGATATAAAATGGGTATATGGTTCAGTAAAAAATATAACAGATTATCTTGGAGGTCCTGATTTATTATCTTCTACCTTTGAATTTGAAAATGGAATACTTGGCAATTATAATGTTTCATATGCCTTGGATGGGAAAAATGTATTAATGATAAAAGGAGAATTAGGAGATATAATATTTGAAGATGATATAATTAAAGTTGTAAAATATAAAGATAAAGTTATAGAATATTATGACGATTATAAGACTCATGATGAAAATTCATACAAAAAGGAATTTGAAGATTTTTATGAAGTCATAAATGGTAAGGAAAATAATTTAGGTAATACAGAAGAAGCATTAAAAGATTTAGCTTTTATTGAAGCTGCAATAAAGTCAAATGGGGAAAAACGAATATATATAGATGATTTAATAAGATAAAGGGCATTTGCCCTTTATCTTATTGTTATAGCAAAAATATGCATTGTAGGTTTTTTAGGTAAATATATATTTTTAATTTTCTTTCCATTTAGATTAAATGAATTAAGATATATTTTTGGGTTAAGATTTTCTTTGATTCCTATTCCATTATATCTATATATAGTATCTATAGCTATATCTTCATTATAAATTGGATTTTGACACCAATCTGAAAAATTCAATATTTTTTCTTCAATATTTCCATCACTATATTCTATAAAGAATTTTTCACTGTAATTACCATGTTCTGAAGAACCTAATATATACAACTTTTTCCCTTCAATATTATTAAATTCAATCTTTTGTCCAGAACAAACCAAATTATCATTACCTTCAAGTTTAATTTTAAAAGGTATATTATCATACATTAAAATATTATTCTTCAAATACTTTTGTATTTCTTCTGCTGGATATTTTGCGCCAAATACTCCATCAGGATTATCAAAATTTCCTTCTTTTCTTTTAGAAAAAGTTGTAATTCCATCATTATTAAAATATTGATTTAAATTTACTATTTTATAGTCATCTAAGGTTTCCATATCTGGCTTTATATTAATAATATTTTTGATTTCAACTTTTGTTTCTTTATATTCAATATTTTTTATTTCATCATCTGATACTGAGAAATATTTATTACCGACTTTTATTATATAATTATATTTTTTTGGAATCAACAATATTTGATCAAGATATAAAAATTCATTGTTTTCTGGTGTAATTGAAATTGTTAATTTTCCACTTTCTAATGTTATAGGAATAAATTTCTTATATGTCGTCACCTTGTTTTTTCCTGAATAAATTTTTATTTTAGAATATGGAATATCCCCTATTAAGTATATATAATATTCCCCAGAAAAATCAATAAATGTTTTCAATGCAATTTTTTCATTAGTTTTTATCTGAATATTTCCTCTATTTTCTAATTCAAAATAATATATGCCAGTATCCATTTTTTCTGCTTCTAATAATTGAGCTTTACTTCCACCTATTGTTTTGGCATAATAATACTTTTCAAATTTTGAAGGGAGTTTCTTTAATCTCGTTAAAGCTAATAAAGCAGATACTGTAGATTCTGCACCAGCATTTTGATTTATATAAACCGAATGCATTCCGTCGTATCCTTCACCATTTTTACCTAACATAGGAAAATTCAAATGATTATTTCCTGAATAAAAAGAAGCAAACAAATAAGCTTTAATAGCATATATATCTTTTTGAGTAATAGAATAAAGCTTTGATAATGTAGATATTATTGCTTCTAATCCATAAGATAAATAGGGATATTTCTTTATATAATTCCTTATCTCATATACTGGTCCTATTGATAATAATAAATCATAAAATCTCACATATTTTTCAACTGATCGTAGATATTCTTCATTTTTGGTGATTTTATATGCTTCAATTAATGCTTCACCCTGGCGTGAACCCCAAGAATGCCATAAAAATTGATTTTTATTACCTTCATTATATACTCCTGAATATGGCCCATCATTAACCTGATATTTTATAATTGCATTTGATAATAGATTTATATAAGATAAATCTTTTTTGTTTTTAGAATAATAGTAATATTTAGCTAATCCTAATAAAAAAACAGAAGTAACATCTGTACTTTTGTTTAATAAATAATTTGAGTCTAAATTATTTATTAAAATCGCTTTCACTTTTTTAGCTGATTTTATCAAATAATCATTTAATTTTTTGTCAGGAAACACATTTATAGCATTACTAATAGCCCAAAAGGCTCTTGCAGCCCACCAACTAGCTGACTTTTTACTGGTAATACCTAATTTATTTATCGTACCATCTTTAAATATAAAATTATAAAAATCGCCATCATAATCTTGCATTGCTAAAATAAATTCTAAAGCTTCTTTAGCACGAACATAATAAAATTCCTTTTTATCCAATTTATATAAATCCGTATAAAAAATTGCTACCCTTGCAACATCATCCACACATATTACTCCTTCACCAGGAGCCTCTTTGTGAATATACTTATTTCCATATTTATCTGCGTATATCCAATATCCTATTACTTTTTTGTTTCCAATTTTAAAAGTATCTCTAAGAAATTCAAGATGGTTTAAATTTATATCAATAGAAAACATACTTGCAGAAGTCAGTAGTATCAAAATTGAAATTATAAATTTTTTCATTATATCCCTCCAAAAAAGGGCACATTTAAATGTGCCCTCTATTTAATATCCTTTTAATCATTCTTCTATAATATGCACTCCTTGAATTTCAGCAGTTCTTTTTTCTAAGAAATCTATTGCTTCATTGGTATCCCTTGATTGAAAAATTGAATAATATCTATTATATTTTACTACATCACCAGCTTTGAATTTAGCCATCCAATATTTTCCTACATTTTCTTCAGAATAAGGTGGGAAAACACCTTTTGTTGCTTCATAATTATCCATTTCTCCTGGTAACCATCTAAATATACCATCTCTAAATTCTCTACTTTCATAGAACCAGAAATCATGAAATACAAAATCTTTTAAATCAGAATAAACAATAGGTTTTTCTGGTAATATTTCAGCTGCACCTAAGCCATATTTTGGAGAAAAGTTTGCTCTCCAGTTTTCTTCAGAAACAAATGCATAGGTAGCCCCCCACCATAATGGTTTCATAGAATCAATAGCAGAAAATTCTATATATGGTTTTCCATTAACGTATTTAACAGCATTTCTTTGAGTCCAATAATCAAGAGGAGTACCATTAATTTGTTCTGCCCAAACCATTCTTCTAAACATAGGTAAAATATGAAGAGCATTATCATCAATACTTGTGATAGGTGCTGTAGCCATTACCTGCAATTTCATAATATCTACATAATTAGTAAATGTGAATGTATTTTCAACTAATACGTCTCCGGTTTTGAATATATGTGTAACTATATGTTGATTTAAACCAGGTAATAATTTTGAGTATAAATCAGAAACAACTGTTACAGCAATTGGACCTGCTTTTAAAACACGAACATTATCTATTGTTAAACCAGAAGATGTCATTTCAACGTGTTTTCCTAATTTTCCATTTACATAAAATGTGCTTCCTGACCATCCTGCAATTCTGGCTGTACCTAATTCGTTATATATTGTCCCTTTAATATCTTTGTACCTTACAAAATTAGCTAATCCATATTTATTAATTTTTACATCAAAATCTTTTGAGTTAATTAAATATTCGTCATTTTCCTTTTTAACTGTAAAATACGGATCAAAAGACATTAGATCCATGCTTGAGTCATCAGAGATAACTATTTTTGCATATTTTTTAAATGTAAATAGTAATACATCTGATGAGGAAATTCTGTGATTCCCATCCATATCATCAATTTGGTAAGGTAAGAAATTCCCATTTTCGTCTAATACCCTTATTGAATACCAATTTGCTTCAAAATCTTCACCTACAATGTCAAGAATTTTTGAGAAAGAAATAGAGTAAGGCACATCCATCCACGTCATTTGATTAGTTTTTACTTCTATAACCTTTTCTTCTGCTAATGCAAAAATAGTTAATAAGATCAAAAAAATTACTAAAATACCTTTTTTCATATAAATATACCCCCTTTAATAAAATTAGGTTAAGCGCTTACAAATTTCATTATATAACATAAAAATATATATTCAAAGTTTGAAATTTATTAATTACAGCTTTTTATGATAGGATATTTATAAATAACGACTATTATGTCCTATTTTTATTACTTTTTGATTAATAATAAAAAAATTTTTCTTGTTTTTTAGCAATGATTTTTTAAGAAAAATAATGCTAATTATTTATAATTGCTATTAATCTCACATAATGTAATGTAGTTAGAATTTATTCCTTTTTTATATTGTTGGATTATATGATATGATTTAATCAGGTTAAGCGCTTACATGAGGAGTGATTTTATGGCAAATATAGAAGATGTTGCTAAATTAGCTAATGTTTCAATAGCTACTGTTTCAAGGGTATTAAATAATAAAGGTAAATATTCAGAAAAAACAAAAATAAAAGTTTTAAAAGCAATAGAAGAGTTAAACTATAAACCTTCAAGTCAGGCTAAACATCTTGCCAAGGTAAAATATGGTTTTAAAATAGGAGTTTTAATTAGCAGCAGAATAAAAAATATTCTTGAGAAAAAAAGAAATGAATATGGAGAGATGGATTTTTATTCTACTGTATTAAAAGGTATATATGATGGTGCAAATGAAAACAAAGCAGAAATTATATTAATGACTTTTGAAGAATTTATTAATAAGAAGAAAGAGTGTGATGGAATATTAGTTTTAGGATCTGATAAAATACCAGATTATATTTTAAATTGTAATATTCATAAAGTTCTTGTTGATAATTATATTGTTGGAAAAAAGATAAATGCTATTATATCAAATGGATTTGACGGTGCATATTATGTAGTTGATAAAATGATAAAAAGAAATTATAAAAGGATTATTCATATACATGGTCCATTAGAATTTTATGGATTTAGAAGAAGATTTGAAGGTTATGAATTAGCTATGAAACAAAATAATTTATTACCTATAACTTATGAAGTTGCAGAAACTCAGGAATCTATAAATTATATTATAGATTTGATTTTAGCTAAGAAGCCAGAGGTAGTATTTACATCAAATGATCCTATTGCTATTATGGTGTTAAATGCTCTTAAATCAAAAAATGTTAAAGTTCCAGAAAATGTACAAATAATAGGATTTGATGATATTGTGTTTTCAGCTTCTACAGAACCGTCATTGTCGACTGTCAAAGTTTTTAAGTATGAAATGGGAAATGTTGCTCTTGAAAGAGTAATAGAATTAATTAATGGGAAAAATTTACATCCTTATGTTACTTCATTATTTACAGAGTTTATTGAAAGAAAATCCACAAAGGGGGTTTGAAAATGAAAAAGTTACTCGTTTTTTTGTTTGTAATAATGTTTGTTTTTTCATTTGCAAAAACAAAGATAGTATTTTGGACAGCGCCAAATCCTAATCAAGAAGCATACTGGAAAAAATTGGTTGCTGAGTATGAACAACAACATCCAGATATAGATATCGAATGGACAACAATTCCAGCTGCTGGAAGTTCTGAGGAAGCAATATTGAGTGCAATAGCATCTGGAAGAACACCTGATATTTGTACTAATATTTTTTCTGGTTTTGCTGCCCAGCTAATTGAGTTGGATCAGTTGGTTGAGTTAAATAAATTACCAGGATTTAATGATTTAATTGCAGCAAGAAAAATGGATAGTATTATTAAAGGTTGGAATTTTATGGGTAAATCTTATGTATTACCAATTTATTCGAATCCGATATTAATGTGGTGGAGAAAAGATATTTTAGAAAAATATGGATGGAAAAAACCACCAAGAACATATTCTGATGTTTATGAACTTTCAAAACAATTTGTTGTACCTAAAGAAAAATATACAATGAGAGTTGTTGCAGGTAGAAACTGGTGGGATAGATGGTTTGATTATATAACATATTATTATGCTGCCAGTGAAGGAAAACCATATATTGATTTGAAAAAATATAGAGCCATATACAATAATGATGCTGGAATTAAAGTTGCAAAATTTTTTGAAACAATGTTTAAAAACGGATGGACTGCTGTAGATTTAGGAAATGCACCATTGTATAATGGAGTAATATTAGGAAGTTTAAAAGGTCCATGGGAAATACCCTATGCAGAAAAACAATTCCCAAAAGTTTTAAAAAATATAGAAATTACTCCACCAATAGTTCCAGATAATTATCCAGAAAATAAACCAATTTATACATTTGCTGATACAAAAGGATTGGTTATATTTAAGACTTCAAAGCATCAAAAAGAAGCATGGGATTTTGTTAAATGGGTATTTTCTAACCCGGAAAATGATAAATTATGGTTAGAAATGACAAAAATGCCACCTGCAAGATCAGATCTTCTTACAAATGATTTATTTAAGGAATTCTTTAAGAATAATCCTTTGGCAGCTCAATATGCTAAGTACGTAGGATATGCCGTTCCACCAGCATTGATATCAAAAACTGTTGATGTTCAGGATGAAATGACAGTTAGTTTAATAGAACCTATTATGTATGGTAAAGCAGATGCAGAAACTGCAGTAAAAAATTCTATAAAAAAGATTAATAGAATAATATGGTGATTGTATGGTTACAAAAATGAGAAAGAGGGAAGCCCGAAAAGGGCTTCTTATATCTTCCACGTATTTGGTTTATGCAGCTATATTCTGGGGATACCCATTTATATGGCTCGTAATTTTGGCATTTTCTAGGTGGAGATATGTTGGAACCCCGCGCTTTGCAGGATTTCGGAACTTTTTAAGAATATTATATGATCCAATATTCTGGAAATCCTTTTTTAATGTATTGAATTTCTTAACGTATTACATACCAATTGTGTTAATATTTTCATTATTGTTTGCTTTAGCACTAAGTAAATTAAAATATGGTAAGACATTTGTAGCATTGTCTTTTTTGGTTGCAAATGTTTCATCTGGAGTGGCATATTCTATAATGTTTTCAAAATTATTTGCGGAAAATGGCCCATTAAATCAACTTGTTTATAGGTTATTTAACACTACAATTCCATGGTTTACAAGTCCTCAACTTGCAATGTTTTCTATTTCACTAATTGTTGTATGGAAATTTATAGGGTATTATGGTTTAATTTTATATGCAGGAATAATAAGCATTCCTAAAAGTATATATGAAGCTGCAGAACTTGATGGTGCAAATAAATATGTAAAATTTTTTAAAATAACATTACCTCTTTTAAATCCATCTATAGTTATGGTTCTTGTATTTGCAATTTCATTATCTTTTGGTATATTTACAGAACCATATATGATAACAGGTGGAGGGCCTATGAGAAGTACATTAATGCCAATGATGGTAATGTATACATCTGCATTTCAGAAGTTAGATCCAACTTATGCAGCAACAATGTCTATTTTTACAGCAATCTTTAGCTTTGGAATTATATGGATAACACGAAAATTATTGGAAAGAGAAGTGGAAATAGTATGAAAAAAATAAACAGTATTATTTTCCACATTATTATGTTTGGGTTAGCATTATTATGGTTATATCCATATATATGGTTATTGATGGCTTCTTTAAAGCCATCAAATGAAATATATACAAGATTTTGGCCTACACATTTTACATTAGAACACTTTAAATTTATTCTTGAAAGCGCTGAAAAAATGCAAAGACCATTTATAAGGGCATTTTTAAATAGTTTGTTTATTTCTATAACGGTAACCGGGTCAGTTATTTTAACCTCATCTATAATATCATATGCTTTAGCCAAGTTGAGGTTTAAAGGAAGAAATAAAATTTTTAATTTTTTAATATTTCAAATGGTTTTTCCAGGTTTTATGTTTACTATTCCACTTTATATTTTAATAAGAAACCTTGGTTTATTAAATACATATTCTGCTCTAATTTTACCAAGTATAATGAGTGGTTGGGGGATTTTTATGATAACACAAAGTTATAAAAGCACTCCTAATGATTATATAGAAGCTGCAAAAATGGATGGAGCAACAGATTTATGGATAATTTTTAAAATAATGATACCTTTAAATAAGTCAGCTATTTCTATAGTTTCTTTATTTACTTTCATAGGAATATGGGATAATTTTATGTGGCCATTGATTGTAATGAAGGATTATAATAAAATGCCATTGTCAGTATTATTAGCAAGTTTTAATCATGAATATGGTGCTTATATTGGACCAATATTAGCTGGTTCAGTCATTCAGACGATACCTATGGTTATTTTGTTTTTAGTATTCAGAAAATATTTCTTACAGGGAATTTCTATTACATTAAAGTGAGGTGTTAAAATTGGAATTAAAATTAAAAAGGCATCCTTTGAACCCATTATTTTCTCCTAATCCAAATCATTTATGGGAATCAAGATTTGTTTTTAATCCAGCAGTAGTATATGACGGAGAGCTATTCCATATGTTATACAGAGCTCAAGGTGAAGATATGGTTTCAAGAATAGGATATGCTGTAAGTACTGATGGAATTCATTTTAATAGGATGGAAAATCCTGTGTTTGAACCAGAAGATATAACAGAAATGTATGGAGTAGAAGACCCAAGACTTACATATATTGATGGGAAATACTATATGTGTTATACAGCATATTCTCCAACTAATATCAGTGTTGCTATGGCATCTACAACAAATTTCTTTACCTGGGAAAGGCATGGAATAGTTTTACCAGAATCTCCAAATAAAGATGCCGCAATTTTACCAGAAAAAATAAATGGTAAATATGTTATGTTTCATAGATTGGAACCAGATATATGGTTAGCTTTTTCTGATGATATGATTCATTGGGGAGATTATATAAGTATAGCTAAACCGAGAGAAGGATATTGGGATGATGTGAAAATAGGTATTGCTGGGCCACCAATAAAAACAGAATACGGATGGTTATTACTTTATCATGGAGTTCAAAATGGCCCCAGATTCACATATAGACTTGGGTTTATGTTATTGGATTTAGATGATCCGACTAAAGTTTTAAAAAGAACTGAAAAACCTGTATTAGAGCCAGAAGAACCATGGGAAAAATTTGGTGGAGTGCCAATGGTAGTATTTTCTGATGCAATGGTTGAATATAAAGATCAATATTATATTTATTATGGTGCAGCAGATAATTATATTGCTTTAGCTACTATTTCTAAAGAAGAAGTATATAAATGGATAAAGGAATAAGGCTCAAAGCCTTATTCCTTTATATTTTTTATATATCGGGCTATGACATCTATTTCATAATTAACTAAATCGCTTGCTTTTAAATATTGCAGATTTGTATTTTTGTATGTATGATCAATTACTTGTACTTCAAAGGAATCTAAGTCTTTTTTCGCTATTGTTAAACTTATTCCATTCAAAGAAATGGAACCTTTTTTGGCAATAGCCCATTTTTCATATGGTATCTTAAATTTCATCCAATATGTATTATGTGATTTTATAATACTTAAGAATTTTATTGTTCCATCAACATGACCAGATACTATATGTCCTCCAAGAAAATCAGAAACCTTTAATGCTCTTTCTAAATTAACAAATTTATTATTATAATATCTTAAATTAGTTTTATTAAATGTTTCTTCTCCAACTGAAAAATATAATTCGTTATTTATTATATTTTCAACGGTTAAACAAACTCCATTTATTGCAATACTTTCACCTAAATTTACATTTTCAAAAACATTAGGTATAATAATTTTATTATTTATTATTTTCATTTTTTCTACTTTTTGAATTATTCCTGTAAACACGGTTTCAACTCCCAATAGATATTATCATCTATTTTCATATTTTTTATTGGTTTAAAATTTATAGAGTTTCTTATACTATCAATTGTTATATTATTAAAAGGAGATATACCATTACCTAGAATTTTTGGAGCGTAAAAAACATGCATTTTATCAACTATTTTGGACTCTAAAAATAGAGATAAAATGGATGCACCTCCTTCAACAAGAATACTATCTATGCCTTTATTATATAAAATATTAATTATTTCAAAAATATCCGTTTCTCTTATTATTTCTGTGTTTTTAGGTATATCTATGATATTTTTTTCTGTAAAAATAATGTTTTTCCCCTCTTCGTTAAAAATATTCAGATTTTTATTTTCAAATAATCCATTCTTATCTAATATTATTCTTATTGGATTTCTTCCATTTTTTATTCGACAGGTTAATTTAGGATTATCTATTATTAATGTATTTGCACCAATTAAAATAGATGAATAATAATTTCTAAATTTATGAACAAGTTTTCTTGACTTTTCGTTTGATATCCATTTGGAATCATAGTCTTTTGTTGCTATATATCCATCTAAAGTCATAGCAAATTTTAGGGCTATAAATGGTCTTTTTTTACTAATATACGTAATAAAAATCTCATTTAACTCTTTTATTTTATCCTCTAAAATTCCATATTCTACCTTTATGCTAGCATCTTCTAAAATTTTTTTACCTTTACCATTTACTAATGGATTTGGGTCTAACATTCCAATATACACTTCTTTAAATCCTTCTTTGACTAATCTATGAGCACATGGTGGAGTTTTACCATAATGAGAACATGGTTCCAGAGTTACATACATTGTTGAGTTTTTTATATCAATTCCCTTATTTTTTGCATTTTCTATTGCTACAATCTCAGCATGTCTTCCACCATAATACTCATGATAACCTTTTGATATTATTTTTCCATTTTTTACTATAACTGCACCAACTAATGGATTAGGATTAACCTTACCAATCCCCTTTTTAGCTTCATTTATTGCTATTTTCATATAATATTCATGATTCATAATATCATTCCTTCAATTGTTTATTTAAATTAGCCATTTCTATTGCTGCCATTGCTGCTTCAAATCCCTTATTACCCGCTTTTGCTCCAGATCTATCTATACTTTGCTCTAATGTTTCTGAAGTAACCACTCCAAAAGTTACTGGAATATTAGATTCAATATTTATCTGTGCAACTCCTTTTGAAACCTCATTAGCCACAACTTCAAAATGATATGTTTCTCCTCTAATCACAACACCTAATGCTATTATCGCATCATAATCTTTTTTTATTAATTTTTTAGTTATAAATGGAATTTCAAAAGCGCCTGGAACCTTAAACACATCAATATTTTCTTCTTCTACATTATGTCTTTTTAATGCATCTAATGCCCCTTCTAATAATTTTTCTGAAAAGAATGAATTAAATCTTGATACCACTATAGCAAATTTTAAACCTTTACCATCAAATACTCCTTCAATAACTTTCATATGAATACCTCCTAAATTTTAATATTGTGATTCATTTTTTCTTTTTTTATCTTTAAATAAAATCTATTTTCTTCAGTAATTTCACCTAAATGTTCTTCATTCTTTATAACCTCTATGCCATATTTTCTTAATTGATTTACTTTATCTGGATTGTTTGTCATTAAAATAATACTTTTTATATTTAATGATTTTAAAATTTGAGCTGCTACTGCATAATCTCTATTATCTGCAGGCATTCCAATTTCCAAATTAGCTTGCACTGTATCTAAACCTTTATCTTGCAATTCATATGCTTTAATTTTGTTTGCAATACCTATATCCCGTCCTTCTTGTCTTAAATAAATTATTAGTCCATCACCTACTTCATTTATTTTTCTCATTGCTTTATGTAATTGACTTCCACAATCGCATTTTCTTGAGGACAATACATCTCCTGTTACACATTCAGAATGTATTCTAACTAATAATGGTTCTTTTTTTAGAGACCCTTTATATATTGCGAAATGTTCTTTACCATCAAGATTGTTTTCAAATCCAATTATTTTAAAATCACCATATCTTGTTGGTAATTTAGCTTCTGATATGGGTTTTACAAAAAGTTTTTTTCTTATGACTTCACTATATATATCTTCTATATTTAATAATGGTAGTTTGAATTCTTCAGAAAGAGATTTAATATAATCATAATTATGAGAATTCCCATTTGCATCTAATATTTCAATTAATATTGCAAATGGTTTTAAATTTAATAATTTCATTAATTCTACAGATGCTTCTGTATGTCCTTTTCTCTTATTTATCCCAATACTTCCTAATAATTGAACATGCCCTGGATATTTAAAATGAGTAATGTTTAAATCATCTGAAAAACTTTTAATTGTTTTAGATCTTTCTTCTGCAGATATACCAGTTTTTGTATTTTTGTAATCAATAGTAATAAAATAATTGGTTTTTAATTTATCATAATTATTTGTTGGCAATTTAAAAAATCCCTTATTTATTAAATATTCTTCTTCCGCTGCTAAACATAATAATCCTTTCCCTTTTGAAACAAAAAAATTAATTATTTCTTTATTTACCATTTGTGCAGGAAATACAAAATCAGCTTCTACTTCTTTGTCTTCATCCCAAATAATAACTGGTTTGTTCATTCCAAATGTTTTTAAAATATCTTCCATAATTTCGCCTCCTAAAAATAAAATTGCCCTGGATTTCTCCAGGGCAATAATTATAGATCAATACAGAATACACTTATCCCACATTCTATATTTTCTCCTCCCATCCAGACTTTAACTGTCGGCTCTGGAATTCCACCAGATCAACCTTATAATAAATAAGGCTCGCGGGCTTTAACCGCCGGTCGGGAATTTCACCCTGCCCCGGAGAATATTCACTTTTATTTCATTATAACATACTATTTTGAAAAAAACAACCCCATATGAGGTTGTTAGTGAAAAAATTATTTATTATTAAGGGAGGATAAATTATTTATTTTAATAGAATCTTGAGTTATTTTTATATTTAATAGTTGTTTTTTATAATATACGTTAAATTCCATACTTTTCCAATGTGACGGTAACCATGGTTTGAAATTTATTTTTTCATTATCATCAATATACATTCCACCAAACCCATATACAGCAGCTTGCCACGTTCCACCGGCGCTTGCAGCATGAAGTCCTAAAGCTGTATTTCCCTGATTATCTTCCAAATCTACTAATGCAGTTTTCATAAAATATTCATATGCTTTAGAATGATCTCCAACAGCTAATCCCATTATTGCATACATACTAGGACTTAATGAGGATTTGTGCATAGTTCTTTTTTCATAATATTCAAAATTTATTTTTTTTGTTTCATAATCAAATTCTTCGGATAATAAATGCATTAACATCAAAACGTCAGCTTGTTTTATCAACTGGTATTTGTTTAACTTTGTTAAATCAACATTTTCTGGCCATTCAGGCATATCTTTTTCATTATATTTCGTAATAATCCTATCTTCAAGTTTAAAATATCCTTCAAATTGTTCTATTAAATGCGATTTTTTATTCCAGGGTATATAAATCTTATTTGATACATCTTTCCATCTCTCTAATTCTTCTTCATTTAATTTAATTTTTTTTAATATTTTTTCATAATTATAAGGATATTTATTTCTTAATATATTTAAATAATAAAATGCTTTATCAATGTTCCATTTAGCTAAATAATTGGTGTAAAAATTATTGTTTACATGTTCATGGAATTCATCTGGACCAATTACTTCATTAATTTCATATCTATCTTTTTTAGAATTGTATTTAGCCCGAGAAGCCCAAAACCTTGCAGTTTCAAAAAACATTTCAGCACCATAATTTAAGAAAAATTCCCAGTCCTCTGTTGCTCTTAAATATTCTCTTATAGCAAAAGCTATATCAGCTGTTATATGATATTCTATATCTCCTGTCCATATTCTTACTTTATTACCATAATAATCTTCTCCCCACTTTGGAGTTTCTTCTTCACCAGTATCTGCAGACTCCCATGGATATTGAGCCCCCTTATATCCATTTTTTCTTGCATTTTCTCTGGCTTTATCTAATGTATAATATCTATACATTAAAAATGATCTAGCAGCTTCTGGATACTCATAAATATAAAAAGGTAACATAAAAATCTCTGTATCCCAGAAAACATGTCCTTTATATCCTTCTCCATGCAACCCTTTAGCGCCAATACTTACTATTTCATCATCAGGATTTGCAAGAGATAATAATGAAAATATATTAAATCTTAGTGATTTATCTGCTTTTTCATCTCCAAATATTTTTATATCTGCAACATCCCAAAGTTTTTTAAGTTTCTTATTATGATTTTCTAAAAGTTTTTCTATACCTATGTTTCTTGCTTTTTTTATTTCTTTAATATTATTTTCATAAAGATTATCATATCTTCTTGAATCTAAAATACTAGTATAAATGTTTATTGTATATTCATTCTGTGGAACTGGATCTATATCAATTGATTGTGCAATAAAATCTATATAATTTCTGGTAATTTTAGAATGATAATTTTCAATTTCAACTGAAGATAGTATTCCTACTTTATGATTTATATCTCTTGTACAAGCTTCTAAATAAAGATAATCATCAGATACAATATGATTGGTTAAAAAATAATGTTTTACTCTTTCTTTTGGATGTGAAACGGAATTGGCTGTTTTTCCATCTATAAAATATTCCAAAGTCATTCTATCCTTATAATTCTCTGGAGTTATTTTATATTTCATTAAAGCTAAATTTCTATTATCATGACTTAAAAACCTATATCCTTCTATTTTTGTAATTCTATTTTTTTTATCCCTTAATCTCATTTTTTTATATAATAAACCTTGTTTCATATCTAATATTCTTTTGTAATCCAGTATTTCACACTCAAAGGGGTTTAAATATTCATATTTTAAATATATCTTTAATCCCCAGAAATAGGGTAAATTTACTAATTCTTTCACTTGTGCTTCAGACTTATCAAATATTCCAGCTACATATGTACCAGGGGTTTCATTATGAAATAAATCTTCAAAAGTTCCTCTTACTCCTAAATACCCATTTGATAAAGTAAATATAGTTTCTTGTATTGAAGATACTTCAAATTTTTCTTGTTTAATTAACCATTTTTCATCTGAAAGAATCATTTTTTCGCCTCCTGAAAAATGCTAATAAGATTATCTAATTTTATTTCATTCAATGATTTTACTACTAAATTTGCATGTGATAGTTCTTTATTATTCCCATGTCTTGCTATTCCAATTGTAAACATTTTTGCATTAATTCCGGCATTAATACCTTCTATTGCATCTTCTATTACAATACAATTTTCAGGAGAAACATTTAATCTATTGGCTGCAATTAAAAATATTTCTGGATTAGGTTTTCCATGAATAAAGTCATATCCCGTAACTACAGTATCAAAAACATCATATATTTTTAAAGATTCTAATATTTTTTTTGTGTTTTTGCTTGATGAGGCTACTGCTATTTTTATTTTATATTTTTTTAATTCTTTAATGAAATTCCATGTATCTTGAAATATTTCTGGAGGAGTTTTCTCAATATATTCTAAAAAATAATTTTGTTTCTCCTCAGCCATTTGATTTAATGTTTTTTCATCAACATTTGTTGCCACAGATGAAATTCCTTTCATTCTCGGTTTTCCATCAACCTTTTCTTTGTATACATTGAAATCAAAATAATAGCCGTGTTTTTCGAACATTTTCTTCCATGCATTGTAATGCAAAGGGACGGTATCCGTAATTACTCCATCCATGTCAAATATTACAGCTTCCAACATATCCACTCCTCCTAACCTTTAATTGCTGAAGCTTTTCCAGATTCTATAAATTGGTTTTGGAAAGATAAGAAAATTATTATCATAGGAATTGTCATAAGAATTGATGCTGCCATCATATATTGCCAGAAGGTGTAATATGATGTTTTAAAAAAATTTAATCCCATAGTTAAAGTATACATATTTTTATCAGATGTGATTATTAAAGGCCACATAAAATCGTTCCATGCACCTAAAAAAGTATATATAGCCAATGCAGTCATAGCAGGTTTTGCATTTGGAGCTACAATAGTAAAAAATGTTTTTATTATTCCAGCGCCATCAATTCTTGCTGCCTCTTCAAGTTCTTTTGGAAAATTTAGAAAAAATTGTCTCATTAAAAAAAGACCAAATACTCCTGTTAATTTTGGTAAAATTAAACCAGTATATGTATTAACAAGACCAAACTTCACCATTAAATTATATTGAGGTATCATAATAACCTGAAAAGGAATCATCATTGTTGCTAAAAAGAGTGAAAACCAAAAATTTTTTAATGGAAAATGTAATCTTGCAAATGCATATCCTCCCAATGTGTCTAAAATCAAATGGCCTACAGTTAATGCACCTGCATAAAATATAGTATTTAATATCCATCTTCCATATAGCGGAACAACTTCAAATATTTTTATGTAATTTTTTAAGGTAGCATTAACTCCAAAAACCTTTGGTGGTATTTTAAAAAGATTTATATTTGGTGGCCATTGCATTATATCTATTCCAAATTTTTCTCCTGTATCATGATTTATACCATTTAATGGAGTTATGGAAACTAAAAATGCCCAAAAAAAAGGGAATAATGATATTAAAGCATAAGATATTAAAATAATATAAGAAATAGTTTTTGCTAATTTAAATTTTCTATTCATAAATTTCACCTCAGTATTCTTCATGAATAAACTTTCTTTGTAAAATAGTTATAAATAAAATAATAGCAAATAACACTAAAGCCAAAGCTGAAGCATATCCCATATTTCCATATTCAAATGCATTTTTGTATATATAATAAGAAATTGTAATATTTCTCATATTTTTTATTAAAAAATATATTTGGTCAAAAACCTGCATACAACCAATAGTTCCCATTATCATTACAAATAATATTTGAGGTCTAAGCATTGGAACAGTAATTCTCCAGAAAATCTTTGAAGGAGAAGCACCATCAATTCTTGCTGCTTCATATATAGATGTTGGTATATCCTGTAACCCCGCCAAAAATGTAACCATAAAATATCCTGCGGTTGTCCATATATTCATAATCATAATGGCAGGTAACGCCGTGTTAGGATTTTCTAACCATGCAATTGGTTGAAATCCAAATATCGATAATAATCTATTTAAAATTCCTGGACGAGAATATATCATCCAGAAAATCATTGATATCGCAGCTGATGAAGTAATTGCTGGAATGAAAAAAGTAGCTTTAAAAAATTTTATACCTTTTATTTTTGAATTAGCAGCTACTGCTAAAACTATTGCTAAAAATGTTTGAACTGGAACAACAATTATAGAGTAAAAAAAAGCATTAAATAGTGAGATTTTAAAATATTGATCTTTAAACATTTTTTTGAAATTTTCTAAACCTAAAAAATTAGGAATATAATGCTTAAATGCAGAACTCCCTTTTTTAAGATAAATAGACATAAAATCAGAAATTTTCATCTCTTTATTTAACTTTCCGGCTATAAAATCTTTTAATAATTTATTTGTGTCAAAATAATCTTTTATTATATTTTCTTTTTTTGTATCCAAATTTATTCCAACATCGGATTTAATAAAAGTCATAAGATCAAAATAATCTTTTATTTCATCAATAGATTTAACTTCATTTTGGAAAAAACCAAGATGAAATTCCAGTGATTCTTGTGGATTAAAAGTAACTTCTAAATTTCTTGCATTTAAAGGATTATAATCAGTAAAACTATAATAAAATGCTGCAAATATAGGATATATAGTAAATACTATTATAGATAAAATAATAGGTGATGCAAAGAGATATCCTATTAAAGCTTCTTTTGTTTTCCATTTCAAACGCATAAAAAATCACCACCTTTTTAAATTTAAAGGGGGAAAATCCCCCTCTAAATTATTTTCCACTAATCCATTGAGGATAATTTTCTTTTATTTGTTTTAATGCTTCGTCTAATGTAATTTTATTATAGAATAAGTCTTTCAATCTTGAATTAATCTGATCATTAGCTATAGAGAAAATACCAGTTGGCGTTGGAACACTCCATGGTTGAGCATATTCAGCACCTTTATAAAAAGGTATTTTCATAGGATCCTTATCTTTTGAGGCTAAATCTTTTCTTGATGCCAAAACACCAGCTTTCTCAACAAAAATCTCCTGACCTCTTGTTACTAAAAATTTTAATACTTCCCAGGCTGCAGATTTATTTCTGGATTCTTTATTAATAGACCAAGAAACTGTATAAACCATAGTAGATTTTTTAATTAGAGAAGGCATTTCTACAACTCCCATTTTCTTATATACATCAGGATAAGACCCTTTTAAAAATCCTAATGACCATGGACCAGACATTCCCATAGCAACTTTTTCTTTTCCTAAAGCTTCACCAATCCATCCAGCACCTACAGTTTGTGGTTCAACAGCAACTCCATACTTGGTTACTAAATCTATATAAAACTTAAGTCCAAATTTGGATGCGGGTTCATCTAAAGCAGTATTTAAATTCTCATCAACTAATTTTCCACCTGCTCCTAAAATAAAAGGTATTACTCTATTAAAATCTGCTGCTAAAACCATAGGAGTTTCGAATCCTTTTCTTTTTAATTGTAATGCCTTATCTAATAAATCAAACCATGTATCATTATTTGTAGGATATGGAACTCCATATTTATCAAATATTTCTTTATTGTAATACAAAGCTAATGTTGAAAAATCTTTTGCAATACCATATACCCTATTATTATATTTGAAAGCATTAACAAGTGATGGAAAATATGCATTAAGATCGAATTTGTCTCTTTTTATATATAGATCCAATGGCAGTAATACATTCTTTGAAGCAAATTCCTGGAAAAAGTATACATCAACATAGAAAATATCAGGTGCTGTTCCCGCAGATAATCGTGTTTTTAATGTTTCCAGATAATTTCCCGGGATTGGTTCCCATACTACTTGAATGTCTTTATGAGTAGAATTAAATTCCTCAACCCCCGCCTTAATAGCTGACTCTTCATCAGGGTTACCTGGCCATCCAGAAATCTTTATAGTTGTTACAGCAAATAGAGTAGAAACAATAACCATAGTTAATAAAACCATCCATACTTTTTTCATAAAATCCCTCCTTTAAAATAATGAAATCGATTACATTTTTAAACAAATAAAACTCATTTTTTAAATTTCAACGTACTTTCCCTTATGGAAATATCAACCGGTATTATTACATTTTTTACTTCTTTACCAGAAGATAAATAATGCAACATTTTTGCAGCGTTATAACCAACTTTATAAATATTTTGGTTTATTGAGGAGATTTTTAATATTTTAGATGAAGGTAAATCATCAAATCCTAGCAATGGTAAATAAAACTTTTTCTCGTTCATATAATCATATACACCGTAAGCCATTAAATCAGAACTACAAAATATCCCATCATAATTTAGAATATTTAATTTTTTACTTATTTCATAGCCAGATTTTCTGCTAAAATCCCCATAAACAATATCAATATTAATATCAAAATCTTTCTTTGCATTTAAAACACCATTTAAACGTTGATATGTCACTGCAGGACCCAAATTCCCACTTATATATAAAATATTCTTACATCCTATTTCACTTAAATGTTTAATTCCTAAGTATCCACCTAATTCATTATCAGGATCTACGTAATAAAAATTATTTTTATTATTTCTTCCTATTACAACAAAAGGAAAATTAATAGAATTTAAAAATTCTATCCTTTCGTCGTTATCTTCTAAATCTGTTATGAAAAATCCACTTACCAGATTGCTTTTAATTAATTTTTTATACTGGTTTACACATTGTTTTTCAGAATGAGAATCTACAATAAGTTTTAATTCGTTATGAAAAAAATATTCTAAAATTCCATTTAAAAAAGGTGTTGTATAAGAATCATTTTCTGGCATTTTTGTTCTCAACATTAAGATACCAAATAGATTGGAAGAACGTTTTCTTAATGATTTTGCACTGTAATCTGGTTCATATCCGTATTTTTCAATAATTTCTAAAACCTTTTTTCTTGTTTCTTCTTTAACTTTTTCTGGATTATTAATTACCCTTGAAACTGTAGCTACTGAAACTTCTGCTAAATTTGCAATATCTTTTATTTTCACTATAAACACCTCTTTTGTAATCGATTACATATAGATTATATCAAAAAAATCGTTAAATAAAAATCACAGAAAAATAGGAAAATATGTTATAGAACAAAGTTATTTATGATTAAAGAAAAATATTAAAAAAATTTTAATATATACTAAAAAAGACACCCTATTATAGGGTGTCTGAGAGCTAAAATTATTTTGACGGTGTGTTTTTAAATGCTTCTTCTAATACTTTATTTAAATTTTCATAAAATTCTTTTCCTTGATCACCCAATTGCTCTATTAAGTAGGATTGCTGTTGTAACAATGAGAATGCAGTTTTTGGATTATATACTAATACTGAATGGTATTCAATTCTTCCAGCTTTCATAACATAATATTTTGCAACTACTTCTGCACCAGTTTGAATTGTTTTAGCAAAATTGGAACTTACATTTTTAAACACGTTATTTGCTACAGAAACTACTTTATCATTATCAGTTCCTGTAGTTGAACTTTGTAAAACACCTTGTGCTCTTTGTTGGAAATCTGTAACCACAGAATTCAAATATCTTGCCAATTGTTCTCTAGCATCTTGTTCAGCCTGGGTATACATTACAGAACCCATTCCAGGAGCACCTTCAGCTATTCCATCAAAATACAGTAAAAAACCTTCTTTTTGAAGTTGTTTTAACTCAGGTCCCTTCCCTGCTTTTTTAAACTCAATAACTGCTTCTTTAGGAATTTCTGCTATTTTTACACCATCAATATCAAGCGGTTTAAATGGATAAGTTAAAGTATGATATAAAAAGATACCGCCAATCAATAATGCGACTAACCCTAATCCAACACCAGTCCATAGAATGATATTATTGTCCATACAATCCCCTCCTTTATAATTTCTGTAAATTTAGTTAAATGTTTGTCAATAAAATTATATCATAAAATATAAAAAATACAATTAAATTTTATTGATTTTTTATATTTTTTCATATATAATAATTCGTAAAGCTAAATATGAGGTGATAGTATGCAAAAAGAATTAAAGCTCTATTTTTTTAATAATGCTATTTTAGCATATTCATTTATAACAATATTAATATCCCCAATGTTTGCAAATAAATTAGGGTTAAGTGTTTTAGAAGCGGGGATGGTATTTTCTACAGTTTATGGAATTCAAGCATTGTTAACAATAATTATGGGGCATTATTTTGAAAGAAAATCTCCTAATATTGGATTAGCAATTGGGAGAATATTATTTGCTATAGGAAATGTAATATTAGCATTAGCTTTTAATTCCTATCTTTATCTAATAGCACAAATATTAATTGGAAGCTTCGATGTATTTGCTCCGTTAATAAGCATGTATGAAAGAGCAATTGTGCCTCCATCTCAAAGGAATAAATTTTATTCTTATTTAATATTGATTTCAGAAGGAATAAAAATATTATTATTTTTGCCTATGATATTTTTTATAGATTATGATAATACTACAATTGCATTTTATAGAAATATATTTATTTCAGTATCTGCTTTTAATTTAATATACGCATTTGTAATATTAAAAATATTACCTTTTGTTAATAGTGGCAGTGATTTGCATGAAGATCACATTAAAATACATAAACCTAATTTAAGAAAATTTATTACTGTAATGATTAATCAAATATTATTTTTTGCCAACTTTGGTTTTGGGAGTTATTTAATAATCTCTTATTTTGTAAAAGAAACTCTAAATGGTGATGCCAAAGTAATGATTATATATGAAATAATTTTTTCTTCAACTGTATTAAGTTCAATGTTTTGGAAAAAAAAGATAAAAATATCAAATGAAAACTCTTTAATATTAGGGATGTTTATTATGTCATTCTTTTATATATTGTTATTATTTAATAATTGGACCACTTTTTACCTTTCACATGTAGTTCTGGCTATAGGCTTTGTGTTTTGGTTTTCTTCAAAAGAACCATTAAAGCAAGAATTTGCTCCAAAAAATTTCGGTAGATATGAAGGTTTTTTTAATGGATTTAATCTTTTTTCAAAAATATTTACTCCAGGATTAGCCGGATTTATTGCATCTAAATATTCATATAATACAGTGTTTTTTATATCCTTTTTTGTTCTATTATTTAATACAATAATTACATATTTTGGTTTAAAAAAGGGAGCTTAGGCCCCCTTTTTATTTTCCGATAAAAAAGAGTATAATTAAAATGGAGGTGATAACATGAAAAAAAATATTATATTATTTTTAATGATGTTTTTGTTTATAAATATATTTTCACAAAAAATAATATTTAAAGATTTTAGTTCATATTATAATAATAAAAAAATTGAATGGAAATTTGACATTTCGTATGATGGATCAATATTGTATTTTTTAAATTTTAAAACTGAAGAGATTCCATATGAAATGGAATTTATAACAGAATACAAGAGCGTTTTAATTTCTGGAGAAAAAAAGGGTTATTTGTATAAACTTAATTTAGTTGCTAAAAACATTGATAGGGAAATACTTGGAGAAAGTAATGAAGCTACATTAATTGTATATGATGACGAAGAAGAACCATTAAGGGTTATTGGTGGGAAAGTGAAGAAATACAAAGATAAAAAAACAATACATTTTATACTAAAAAATGTATCTAGTAAAATTATTAAAGAATTTGAATTAAGATACTGGGGTATAGATATTTTAGGAAATCCTATTAGAATAAATAGGAGAAGTGTTTTAAGATATAATGAAAAAGGTACGGAAATAAAACCGTTTGAATATTATAATGTGTATATCGATGTTTATAATGAACCAAATTTGAGATTTATTAAAGGTGAAATATGGAAAATATTATTTGAAGATGACACGAATTGGGAAAAAGTTATCTATTAGTATATTAAATAATTAAAAAGCCCATTATTAGGGCTTTTTAATTAATATATATTATTAGGATTTGAAAGGAATTCTTCTTTAAATTGTATAAATCTGTCTTCTTCAATAGCTTTTCTAACTTCTTTTACAAAATTTATTAAAAATCTTAAATTATGAATACTTAATAAAATTTTTCCTAAAATTTCATCTTTTCTAATAAGGTGATGTATATACCCTCTTGTATGATTTTGGCATGCATAACAATCGCATTTATTGTCTATTGGATCAGTAGAATATTTCCACTTTCCTGCTTTTAGATTAACTTTTCCTTCCCATGTCATAGCTGTTCCATGTCTTCCCATTCTTGTTGGTAAAACGCAATCAAACATGTCCATACCATTTTCTACAGACATCAATATAATCAATGGAGTTCCAATTCCCATAATGTATCTGGGTTTATCTTCAGGAAGTTTTGGTCCTGAATGTTTTAATATTCTTTCAGTTTCAGAATAATGTTCTCCAACAGATAATCCTCCCAATGCAAATCCATCAAAATCAATAGAGGTAATTTGTTTTAAACTTTTATCTCTTAAATCTTCATGGAAACCACCTTGAACTATACCAAATAATGCCTGATCTTTTTTTGTATGTGCAGTAAATGATCTTTTTGCCCATTCATATGTTCTATCAACAGATTCTTCAACATATTTTCTTTCAGCACCAGCTTCAACACATTCGTCAAAAGCCATAGCAATATTAGAACCTATAGTCATTTGTATTTCCATTGAAAGTTCCGGTGTCATCATTATCTTTGAACCATCAAGTGGAGATCTGAATAATACGCCTTCATCGGATATTTTTCTATCTCTTAATGAAAATACCTGGAATCCCCCACTATCTGTTAATATAGGTCTATCCCAATTCATAAAATTATGGAGTCCCCCAACATTTCTCAAAACATCTAAACCAGGCCTTAAAAATAAATGAAAAGCATTGCCAAGAATTATTTCAGCTTCAATATCCTTTAAATCAGAATTTTTTAAAGTTTTTACTGTGCCATTGGTACCAACAGGCATAAAAACTGGAGTTTCTATAATTCCTCTTGGAGTATATATTCTACCTCTTCTTGCGTTTGAATTTTTATCTTTGTGTAATAATTCATATTTTAATGGTTTGTCTTCAAACATTAAATATCCTCCTGTAATTATGATTTTTTTCATCACTTAAACTTCTGATTTTGGTTATTAAATTATCAGTTTCAATGATGAACTCTTTTATATCTTCTAGAAATGTCTTTTTATATTCATCATCTTTTAAATAATTTAAATTATCTTTTACCAGAGTTAATCCAGATTGCATAGTAGCCCATGCATAATATCCTGTGATAATTGCGTCGGATAATAAATTTTGATTACCATATTTTGCGATTACATAAGAGTTATTTAATATACCATATCCACATTTTGCAATTTTAAAAGCTGTTTCTATACTATTTTTTATAGCTACCTCAATTTGGGCATTATCTTTTGATTTTGAAGCTTCTCTAAATTTATTATAAGCATTAACATCTTCATCTGCTAATTCTAACAGTCTTTCTTTACAGACAAGAAAATTTTCTAATGCTTCTTCAATAATTTTTTCATAATCTTCTAATCCTTTTTTATTTATTGAATATCTTGAAACCATTCCACCTAATGAAGCAGCAAGAGATCCACAAATTGCAGCCAATGCGCCTCCTCCTGGTGTTGGCGTTTTAGAATCTAGCTCATTAGCAAATTCTATTATTTTCTTCTCTTTTATCATATTTTCACCTCCTTGAAAAGTTTTTTTTGTATATAAAAATTATACCAGAAAAATTTTAAAATAGTAAATTTAAGGTAATTTTGTGATAAAATCTAAATAAAGAGAAGTATAAAGAGGGAGGAATAAAAATGTACAGTAAAGTTAAAGAAGCAGCAGAGTATATTAACTCCAAAACAGATATTAAACCATTATTAGGGCTTATTTTAGGATCTGGACTTGGATATATAGCTGATGAAATTGAAGATCCGATAATTATTGATTACAAAGACATCCCATATTTTCCACAATCTACAGTAGTAGGACATGCTGGAAAAATGGTTATAGGTATGTTAGAAGGAAAGCCGGTAGTTGCCTTGAAAGGAAGATTTCATGCTTATGAAGGTCATGAGTTAAAAAAATTGATTTTTCCAGTCTATGTATTTAAAGAATTGGGAGTAGAAGGATTAATTCTTACAAATGCTGCAGGTGGTGTGAATAGAACATTAAAACCGGGAGACATTGTAGCAAATACAGATTTTATTAATTTTACAATGAAAAATCCATTAATAGGTCCAAATATGGATGAGTTAGGTCCAAGATTCCCTGCTATGGCGTCACCAATAGATAAAAAATGGTTAAAAAGAATAGAAGAAAAAGCTGAAGAAAAGAAAATAAAAATAGAAGAGGGAACATATTGTTGGATGATGGGACCTTCTTATGAAACACCAGCAGAAATTAAGATGTTAGAAAAATTTGAGGGAGATTTAGTTGGTATGTCAACTATGCCAGAAATAATTGCAGCCAATCATTGTGGTATAAAATCAGTTGCTTTTTCTGCAGTAACGAATATGGCAGCGGGGATACTTCACCAACCCTTAAATCACAAAGAGGTTATGGAAGTTGCAGAAAGAATAAAACATAAATTTGCTAAAGTAGTTAAAATAGCTATAAAAACATTTTGAGGTGATAGTATGATTAGAACAATAGAAGCTATTATTGGAGAAATAAATAAGGTAAAAAATATTATAGTTGTTGGACATATTATGCCAGATGGTGATGATATTAGTTCAGTTTTATCTTTGACAATGGGATTAGAAAAATTTGGGAAAAATGTTAGAGCAGTCATTGATGACAAAATACCTGGGTATCTGGAAGAATTTCCGTTTGTAAAAGAAAAAATAAAATCATATGATTGTATTAGTAAATTTCCGGCAGAGTTAATAATATCAGTTGATGCATCATCACCTGATAGGATAGGAAGAGTGTATGATCATTTTAAATATGCTCGAAGCGTTGTAATTGATCATCATGCAACTAATACTTACTTTGGTAATGTGAATTGGGTTGATAGATTTGGTGCAACTGCCCAAATGGTTTTGAGATTAAATCGAATGTTAGAAATAGAGTATGATTCAGACTTAGCTACAGCAAATTTATTGGGTATAGCAACAGATACAGGTTTTTTCAGATATTCAAATACAGATGCAACGGTATTTGAAGACGTTGCGTGGCTTGTTTCAAAAGGTGGGAAAATAGGTTTAATAAGTAATATGATATTGGAAAATAAACCACTTGAACATTTGAAATTATATAAAGATTTTCTTGATGAAATGAAATTGGAAAATAATAATTCAATTGCATATTCCCATATTACTTTAGATATGTTAAAAAAATATAATATTTTGCCTAAAGATTCACCATCATTTGTAGGAGAGTTAAGAGCAATTAAGGGTGTAGAGGTTGCAATTACTTTTTCTGAGGCAGAACCAAATGTATATCATGTAAGTATGAGATCAAAGGATTGGTTTGATGTTTCAAAAGTAGCTGTTCATTTTGGAGGTGGCGGTCATCCAAGGGCAGCAGGTTTTAGCAAAGAAACGGATAATCTTGAAAAATTAGAAAAAGATGTTGTAAGAACAATTATGAGTTTAATGGAGAGTTATAAATGATATATTTATTTATAATGTTCCTTTGGTTAGGGTTTGTAGGATCATTAAATGATTCTTCGATTTTGTTAGGAATAGTTATTACAGTTTTAGTAGTAAAAATCTCAGAGTTTTTCTTAAAGTCTGAGATTTATGGTTTTATTGAACTGTTTATTTCTGCTATAGGTAGAATACTTCTAATGTATAAGATGACATTTAGATCGCTAAAATTTTTAATAAAAAAAAGTTATTGCGGATTAGTTCCTATTAATGTTGAAAATAAGACAGATACTGAAAAAGCTGCAATAGCTAATTGTATAACATTAACACCAGGAACAATGTTTATATTGGAGGAGAATAAGCATCTTATTATTCATAAATTTTCTGAGACTCCTGATGCGGCACATTCTTCTGATGATGTTTGGAAGGGTGAATTATTTTGATTTATTTAATATTAAATATATTAATATTATTATCTTTGATTTTAATGATTATCAAGTTAATTCTCGGTCCTACAGCATGGGACCGAGTTTTGGCATTTGCTTCAATGTCATCAAAAATATCAATAATATCTTTGGTATATGCAATTACAAAGGGATTTTTTGTAATGATTGATATAATAATTATTTTTCTTGTATTGAACTTATGGGGTATAGTAATCATATCACGTTTTCTTGAAAGAGGTAGAAAATAATGTTTAGTAATCTTTTAATCATTTTAGGAGGAGTTTTAATTTTTCTTGGAAGTATAGGAATGATTAATCAAAAAGACTTATATACACGAATACAATTTGGAGGTATTGCAGATACTGTAGGTACATTTACAGTATTAATAGGACTTGCTTTAAAAGCGCAAAATGAAATATTCAGATTTATAATAATTGGTATATTGGTATTGTTAATTGGACCTGTGTTATCACATGCTATCGCTCATAGTGCAGCACATAATAAAGTAAAGGTGAGAGATAATGATTGAATTTTTTTTGTTAACTTTTTTGGCCATATTGGCATTAATGATGTTTTTTGTGAAAAAATATATTAATGCTATCTTGATTTATGCTGCTTTTGGAACAATATTATCAGGTGTTTTTTTTGTTTTTAACGCTCCAGATGTTGCTGCTGTTCAAATGACTATAGGATCAGCATTTATTATTTTTGTTTATATAATAGCAATAAAAACAAGATCAAAAATTAAAGTTGGTTATATAGAAACACCATATTTATTTGAAAAACATGGTGAAAAATTAATAGGATTTGAAAAAGAATTACTGGATAATTTTGCTGAAAACTCATTTTTTGAAATAGAATTTATCCCAATAAAAAAAGAGAATATATTAAATTATATAAACAGTGGTGAGGTTGATATTATTGTAGGTGGCTTAATAATACTTGATGAAAAAAAATATAAATATTTGTTTTCAAAAAGTTATTTACCTACCAAATTATTTAAATATACAGGAAATATTCCAGAGAAATATGAAAGTATTATTTTAAATAAATTAGAAGAATTTAAACTTATTGATTATTTAAGATTAAAACATTATTTTAGAAAAAAAACAAATATTGCAGCAGAAGAATTTTCTGATAATGGATATAGAATTCTTTTTTCAAAACATAATAAAACATTAAAAGACGAATTTAATAGATTTTTAAAAACATTTATTAATTCAAAAGAATATGAATCTATAGTCCGGAGGAATATTGGATGAAAAAAATAATTTTATCATTAATATCTCTATCAACTCTTTTTTTTCTGTTGTATACAGAAATGCCACAAAAAATTATAAAAAATCCAAATTACAATATAACTGTTTTACAGGATAATGGTTCTTTGAATCTTGTATCGGCTATTGTTTTAGACTATAGATTTTATGATACTTTTTTTGAAATACTGGTTTTTACAGTTACTATAATAGGTATTTCTTACTTTATGAAATTTTTTCAACCATCTAAATATGAATTTTCAAAACCTTCTATTGTTTTAAGGGTTTTTGCACCAGTTATGTTCCCAATAACTTTATTATTAGGTTTTTATAACACACTCACAGGACATTTGTATCCTGGTGGTGGCTTTAATTCTGGAATTATCTTAGGGACTGGTGTATTGTCATTAGCCTTAATAAAAAGATATGAAGAAATTGAAGAAATTTTTGAAAAATCAAGAATCGAAGAAATAAAAGTATTGATTCCATTGTTTATTATAATATATGCAATATTAGGAAAAGTATTTTTTGGAGAATATTTTATCAATTTTTTCCCAAAATTTCAACCAGGAACAATTTTCAGTGGTGGAAGTGCTGTGATGCTGAATTCTTTTATTGCATTTGAGGTTTTTGGTGGTTCATGGACAATCCTTTATCAATTCATCAAACATAGGGGGTTACTTTAATGAATTTATATTTTATATATTCTTACGTTATTATTTTTTTAGGGTTATTTGGTTTAATAGTAAAGAAAGATTTGATAATAAAATTATTTTTCCTGAGTATATTTCAATCCGGTATATTATTATTTTTTGTTATATTAGGATATGGAAAAAATATACCAATAATTATATCTAATACTTTAGTTAATAATGCAGATCCTTTAATACATTCTTTTTTATTAACAGTTATTGTAATAGGATTTGCTACAATTTCTTTATCATTGGTGTATATTATGATATTAGCAGAAAAATTCAAAACTCATAATGTAGATGTAATTGAAGAGGAGCTAGAAAAATAATGGCTATATTATTAATATTATTTCCGGTTTCCATGGGAATTTTAGCTTATATATTTAGAAATTATCATAGGTATATAGGATACCTAACTTACGTATTTTTAATGACTCTAAATACATATTTGACATTTTTGGGACATGAGGAAAGAATATTTCCTGGCGGTTGGGATAGATTAAAAGGTATAGAAATTTATTTTCCCAAAGAGATGTATGTATTAGCTTTTTTCTTTAATATAATGATGTTTATAATTTATTGGAGGGCTGCACGACGACATAATAATATTTTTACATCATTATGGTTAATAATAAATGGTACTTTAATAGGTATTTTGACTTCAGAAGATTTTTTCAATACATATGTTCATTTAGAATTAATATCTATATCTTCATTTTTGCTTATAGGAATGGGAAGAAAAGAAAGAAGAATTTGGGCAAGTTTAAAATACATGTTTTTAAGTTATATAGGGTTAAATTTTTATTTATTAGGAGTTGGACTTATTTATGCTGAAACTGGAAGTTTGAATTTACATATAGCTTTTTCAAAGGAGCCTAATCCGTTAGCTGTTTCTTTTATTGTAACAGGATTGTTAGTTAAAAGTGGTATGATTTTTTTAGCGGCCTGGCTTCCAACAGCTCATTCTGAAGCTTCTTCTGAAATTTCAGCAGTATTATCTGGCTACATAGCTCCTATAGGGACATATGTTTTATATTCATTTTGTTTATATGACGGTTTTTATAATGAAGCAAAAGAATTACTTTTATTGTATGGATTTTTTTCATTAATTATAGGTGGTATTTTAGCTTTTTTTGAAAATGATTCAAAAAGAATATTGGCCTACTCTACGATTTCTCAAATGGGATTAGCGATGATTATTATTGCAGAAAAAAAGGAGTTGTTTATTTTATTTTTTACATTACACATGTTATACAAATCTTTAGCTTTTTATAATGTTGGTCGAATATATGAAAAGACGCATTATAGAGATTTGAATTTATTGAAAACAGTGGAAGGTTATGATGTGAACAAAATTTTAGCGATATTTAGTGTTTTTGGATTATCTGGTATATTTCCTACTCAAACATTTTTTATAAAAGAAGGAATTGGCATACACGGTGAATTAAAAATATTATTATATATTTCTGCTTTTACAACGGCATTTTATTCGATAAAATTAATTTCTGCTTTGAAAATATCAAAAAAATATTATTATCTAATTTTGTTAATACCAGCGATTCCACTTTTAAATTATATGCCATTGCATTTTACCTTGTTTGATTTAGGTATTTCAATTTTAGCTTTGATTTTAGCATTTTTTGCTTCTAAATTTAAAACAATAGCTTTTTCAGTAAAATTAAATTATCTTGAGAATGCCCTTATTATGCAGATATTTTCCATAGTTTTTGGATATTATATAATTAAATTATTATAATGAAGGTGTTTGAAAGGAGGAAGGTTATGAAAAAAATTTTTCTTTTTCTTTTATTAATATTATTCTTATTTTCCTCAACATTTGCTGCTTTAATGAAATCTATAGATGGTAATACTGTTAAAGTAGAAGTTATTGAAATTAAGGATGATAATGTTAAGGTAAAAGTATTTAATCAGATATTAACAGTTCAAAAGGAAAATATAATGTATATTTCTTTCGATGAGAAAACCACAGCAGATTATGGAGTTATAGTAGATGATAAAATTTTTTCCGGAAAACTGACATCGTATTCTTCAACAACTGCAAATATTCAGATGAATATTGGTGAATTTATTTTGAATGATGTTTCAAAATTGAAATTTGTAAATTTTTTACATCCTGAGGTTCCAGACATAAAATGGTTTAGAGAAGAACAACCGCAAAATTTTGATATAACGTTAGGAGATAATTATACTGAAATTAAAGGAAATATATTTGAAGCTAAAGAAAATCAGTTATTTCTAAATATTCCAGTATTGGGTCAAGGAGTTTTAAATCTAAATGTTATAAAAAGTATATCTTATCCAAGATATGAATTTAAAGAACCATATGTACTAAAATTATATAATGGATATGAATTTAAATATGTAAATTTCTTAAAAAAAGTAAATGATTATTATTTCTTTGATCTAGGATATGGGACCTTAAGTTTATTAAATTCTTCTATTTTTGGTTTTTCAGGAGGTATGGAAAATCCTCAGGAGAAATATACATATTTCATTTTAAAAAATGGTATGAAGTTTTTTGGAGATATAACAGGTAGTGATGAAAACAATTTAGATGTAACCAGCATATTCGGAGAACATAAAATTTCGAAGGATTCCATTTTAACCTTTGCGAAAATACCAACTGATAAAATAATGCTTGTTGTATCGAAAGATGAAGTTATATATGGAGATTATAAGAAAGAAAATAGAAAAATTTCTTTTAATCCATATAATAATGGAAAAATTGATATGATATTAATTAATTCTAATAAAGAAAATGAAAGTGTAGTTTCAACTCCTTTGAAAAATTGGGAATTAGAAACAAATGTTGTTAATAAATCATTAGCTCTGAGCAATTATAATTTAATGGCATATGGAAATGATAAAATGGTTATAATAGTTTCTGTTGGGTCTAATGACGGATTTGGTAGTTATAATCATGATGCTAAAGTTACTTCTCTGGCATTTGATGATGAAAGTCAATTGTTGTATTCTGGAGATGAAAAAGGTATTTTAAATGTTTATAATTTAATTACTAAAAAAGTGGATTATATGTTTGATTTTAAAAGCAAAATAACTTATTTAGTTTCAAAGAATAAAGTTTTATATGTAGCACTTGAAAATGGAAAACTATATACAATAACAGGTGTTGAAAGTAAAGAATTAGCTGATTTAAAACAGGAAATAACAAAAGTTAGTGTAAATGATAGAGCAATCTATGTTTCTATGAAGGATGGTACAGTATCTAAAATTGATAAATTTAACGGGAAAAACATCTGGAATGTGAAATTCGATGGTTCTATTACAGATATTTTATTATTAAAGAATGATAAATACTTGATAGCCTCTCAGCTCAATGGAAAAATTTCAATTTTAAATATTGAGAATGGAAGCGTTTTGACTTCGTTTCAATCATTTGAAGGAGTTTATAGTATTTTACCATCATTGTTGAAAAAATATTTTATAGTAGCAGGGAAAAATGGAAAAATTGAGATATGGAATAGCGTTAATTTAAATAAAGTTTCAGAGTTTAATTTAGAAAAGAATATCTCTTATGCATTAGTAGATAATACTGGAGATGTGATTTTCTTATTAAATAATAATTCTATTGTATCTATGAAACTATTTGAATATAAATAAAAAACGGCTCAAAGAGCCGTTTTTTATTTATGTATTTATTTATTCTCTCCAGTTTTTTTAAGATAATTTATTTCCTGAGTAAGAATTATTAGCATTAGCAATGAGAAAAGATATATAAATATTTTAAATTCAGGTGTATTTCCTTCACTAGTATAAACTGCCAACCAGCCAAAAGCATATTTTAATAATTCATATATTCCAATTAATACTGATACAATACCACTTACCACAATATGTGCTGATTTATGATACCATATATTTTTAATGTCTTCCCATAAACCAATAAACGCTATAAGAGAAACCGTTATATAAGAAATAAAAATAAAACTATCATATTTCATATTTAAAAATGCCATTAACAATGATAAAAAACCTATTAGTATTAATATTGTTTTTTTATTTTTCATAGGAAAATTCCTCCTATCAAGTAAACGAAATTAGCAATTAAATAAGCAACAACTAATGTATAAAATAATTCAAAAAATAGCCATTTCCAACTATTCGTTTCTTGTTTTATAACGCTGAGAGTTGCAAAACAAGGGATATACGCTAAAACAAAAAATATTAGAGCCAGAGCAGATCTTGGGGTTAATATAGTTTGTAACGCATATGTTATACCTTCCTGACCAACATTTAAAATTGTCATGTAAGAAGATGCAACAACTTCTTTTGCAACAGCTCCGAATATCAAAGAAATGTTTGTTTGCCAATTCCATCCCAAATGGAGAGTTATAGGCTCAAAAAATTTACCAATATATGCAGCATAGGAATGTGAAATATTATTATTATTTGGGAAATATGATAATAGCCATATAAATATAGTTGCTATTAAGATAATTCCTCCTGCTTTTTCAAGAAAATGTTTTCCTCTATTCCAGGAATACAGAGTTAAATTTCTGAATGTTGGCATTCTAAAACGTGGTAATTCAATAGTAAATGGAACTTCTTCTCCTTTTATGAAAAATGACTGTAAAATTTTTGCTGACAATAATACCAACAATATACTTGAAATATAGACAAACAATAAAATTGTTGCAGCATTTTTGTCAAAAAAGGCGCTAATTAAAAGAATATAAACAGGTAATCGTGCTGAACATGATGCAAAGGGAATACTTAATATTAAAGCCATTCTTTCTTTTTTATTTGCAATAGTCTTTGTTGACATAATTGCTGGGACGCTGCATCCAAATCCCAAGATTATAGACATAAAAGATCTTCCACTTAAACCAAACTTTCTCACCAGTTTATCGACCAGAAAAGCGGCACGAGGTAAATATCCAGATTCTTCTAAAAATCCCATAAAAAAGAATAAAACAAATAATTGAGGTATAAAAATTAAAACTCCACCTACTCCACCTATAATTCCATCCACAACTAATGAATTTAACCATGGAATAGGAATTTTACCATTGAGAAAATTTCCTAAATAATTAAACCCTATATCTATAAGATCAGATAAAGGGCTTGCTATATTAAATGTTAGTGAAAAAACAAAGTATAAAGCTACTACATAAATTAATAATCCCAATATTTTATGTGTCATAACATGATCTAAAATATCTCGCATAGCCCAACTTCTACCTTTTTCTATTACAGAACTTTTAATGATTGAAGAAATGAAAGAGAATTTCCAATTCATAAATTCCGATTTTAATTTATTAATATCAAATTGAGAATTAATATCTTTAATTAATTCTTTTGGATAGTGAAAATTTTTACTTCCAAATTCCAAATAATAAAGGGCTAACCATCTTTTATCATAGGATTTTAAAAAATCGTATTTTTCTAATTTGTTAGAAAAATATTCTATAAAAGAATTAATTGATTCAGTGTACATGAAGTTTCTTACAGGTATACTTTTTCTTTCTGCTATTTTATGTATGGATTCTAATAGAGTATCAATACCTATAAATTTTTTAGCAGAAGTTAAAACAACTGGAATATTCAGTGTTTTTGATATAAATGATGGATTTATTATTTTTCCTTTTGATTGCGCTTCATCAATAGAGTTAATTGCTAAAACAACGGGTAAATTCATTTCCAAAATTTGCATTAAAAGATACATTGATCTTTCTAAATTTAAGGAATCGGCAACTACCACAACCGCATCAGGTGATTCATTTGTTAGGTAATCTCTTGCAACTTTCTCATCATCGCTTTGAGCAGATAATGTATATATACCTGGTAAATCTACTAACTTAAAATGATGACCTTTATATTTAAAAGACCCAACCTTTTTTTCCACAGTAACACCTGGCCAATTGGCGATGTATTGCCTGCTTCCTGTTATTATATTAAATATAGAGGTTTTACCAACATTAGGATTTCCAATTATAGCAATTTCAAAAGTCATAAATCACCCTCCACATCTTTTTTTATTACAATAATTTTTTATGGGACAATCACTGCATTTTAAATTTAATGAATCAAAAGTATTTATTTTTATACCATTAGAAATTAGAAATGGAAAAACTATATTCCACTCTTGTTCTGTTATGTTAAATTTTCTTTTTATATCATTTGTGGAGAGAGGTTCTTTTCTATTTTCAAGGTAGTTTAAAATCTGGTCTATCATAATATCACCACACTGTTATTTATCCAATTTTTTTTACGAGGATCTTTTTTGATCTTCCCTTCCCAAAAATTAATTGTTTTCCATTTATATTTACTATTACTTTACCAAAATGATTATTTAGTACATTTATTTTTGATCCACATTTTATATTCAGGTTTTCTAATTCTTTTCTGAAAAAAACTCCACCTTTAATTAAAAAAATTTCATATGTTCCAGAAGTAGTTTCATCTAAAGAAAATATTTCCTCAGTTACATCTATAAATATTTTTTCAGCTTCATTTCTTCTTATCATGATTTTATTATCATCAATTTTAAAAACCATTGGATCTCCAAATGGAGATTCGTGTACATAAGTAATTTTTTTTCCAGGTATTATTCCCATTGCAATAAATCTTTCTTTAATAGACTCCTCAAATTCTAATCTGATAATAGTTCCGTCCATTCCTATTTTTAAACTACTTAATGGTATTATCACAACAATTCTCCTCCTGAAGCAAGTGATATTTTTCGTTTATATTATATATGAATTCTGTTAAAAAAGGTCGGGTTATAATAAAAATTAAGATTACTTTTATTTTCTTTAAAATAAAAAATTAAGATATTATATAGAAATATTTACATAAAGAAAACAATAATATATCATATTATTTTAAATAATAATAATTATAATGTTTTATTTATATATTCAATTACTTCTTCAAGTTCTTTGATTTTGGTTTCGATTTCATCTGGATTGTTAGAATAAGCAGCTGATCTAACACAAGTTTCGAGATGCTCTTTAAGTATTTGAGAATTTGCTTTTTTGAGTAATGAAATTGAAGCCAAGATTTGCTTTGAGATATCTATGCAATATCTGTTATCTTCAACCATTTTTATAACGGCTTCTACCTGGCCACGTGCAGTTTTTAATACATTTAATGATTTTTTATGTTTCATGTGGTGTGTGTTTTTTTCCATTTTTACCCCTCCATATTTTATTTTGAATATACATAATAATATTATATACTATTTTTATTTATTTTATGTGTTGTCAAATAAAAATTTTGTGGTATGATATAGTAGAAAGAAAAAAAGAGGGAGGTCTATTATGAAAGAATTATTGAAATACCCAAAAGACATACTAATATCGGGTATCTTTTTTTTGTTGTTGCCTTTTTTAATGGTTCCTAGTTGGGTGTATGAATATTCTACTCAAAAACATCTCGTGTTTTCAATATTTTATACTATTATGTTTTTTTATTATTTTTATAAAATACAAAAAGAAAAATATGAAATAAAATATTCTTTGAACCATATTTATTTTTCTTTATTTGGCTTAGCCACTGTAATCTCATTAATTAGCGTTATTATACAAAACAGATATTATTTTAGATACTCCTTTGAAGTTTCTTTTTATACATTGATGATTGTTTTAGTCTCATATATACTGACTAACCGATTTGGTAAAAAATTTGAATATATTGAAGCAGCATTGTTTATATTTTTAATAACCGGGTTTATTATAGGACTCGATGGCCTTTTAAATAAGTTTTTTGGTTATGATTTCTTTTTCGGAAAATATGGGGATCCTTCGCAACGAATTACATTAAGGACTACTATTGGTAATCCGAATTTTGTTTCAGATTATATGGGGCAAATGATACCTATAGGTATCTATTTTGCTTTATCTAAAAAATCAGGTATCTTAAAAAGAATATTTGCAATAATAAGTGTTTTTGTTATGTTTTGGGTTTTATTATTTGCTCAAACACGTTCCATTTATCTTTCGTTCTTTTTAGGAATGGGAATATTTTCAATATTTTTTACATTAAGTATATTGAAAAATAAAGATGGTGAAAAATTTAAATATATAAAATCAAAAAATTTTATTATTCCTTTAGTTTTGATAATTTTAATATTATCTTTCTTGTTAGTAATGTTTAATATACCATCTCCTTTTAATAAAGAAGGAGAAGTTGTTGCTGCAAAAAGATTTGAAGCCATCTCTTCTGTTTCATCATGGGATGAAAGAACGCTATCTTGGTTAGCGGCTGTAGAGCAATGGAAAGATAAAAATCATTTAGAAAATAGATTTATAGGTGGAGGAATAGCTACTTATCCTGTTTATGCTGTTAGATATATGGCAGATATTCAGGCAGAAAATCCTGCTAAGTTTTATTATGCATGGAACAATTTTAAAAGAGCACATAATGATTATTTACAGGTATTAGGGGAAACTGGGATTTTGGGTTTTATTCCTGTAGTATTGTTATTATTAGGATTAGTTACTACATTTCTTAAAAGAGTATTTAAAATATATGATTTTGACAAAATTTTAATGTTTAATTTATTTGCCTGGAGTCTGACAATTGTTGCAATACATTCATTTACTGAATTTCCTATGCATTTACACCCTAATATAATGTCAGCACTATTTATAATTTCTATAGCAGTATCAGAACAATTTGGCGAAACAAGAAAGTTTAATATTGATAAAAAGAGATTAAAAACAATTTTTTTAGTATTTATTATAATTGGAATTATTGTTTCATATTTAAAAATTCAATCAACCGCTGCAGAAGTATATTTCAAAATTGGAAATACTGAATATATGAAAATAGATGCATATGAAAATGTTGTAAAAAATCAAATTCCAAAGATTATAAATCAAATTGATGATAAAATAAGGGAATTAAAAAATTATAAAGTAACAAGCCCTCTTGAATTGCAAAAAATATCTGCTGAAATAAAAAATTTAGAAGATCAAAAGAAAAAATATTTAACAGCAAAATCTGAATATGAAAATAAAGCATTTAATTCTTATAAAAAAGCAAAGGAATATTTTTTGAAATCATTGAAGGCTAATTCAGCATTTGGAAAATCAGGTTTTTACTTGGCACAATTGTTAGCAAAAACTCCATATAGATTAATGGAAGTAGATTATAATAATTTAGAAAAATATATGGATATGAAGACACCGGAATATGAATTTATGTTAAATAAATTCAACGGTGCAATAGATTTAATGCCTTTTAATAGGTATCAAATTAGAGATACAATAAAGAATCTATATGAGTTATTAAAAACTCAAAATAATACACAATTATTGCAGGCACTGGCTTATGTTCAAACTATACAGGATGAAATAGATCAGTTAGAAAGTAATTACACATCATTTAATGAAAAAAATGCTTATAGATTAATAGCCAAATTAAATGTTCTAATTTTCCAAAATTTAATGAATCTTGAAAAATATTTTGAATCAGATGAAAAAGTTGTTAAAGAAATAGATAAATTGAAGAAAAAATATTATAATGATTTTGTTCATTGGTATAATAAGACTATAGAAATTTTACCTGGAGGTTGGAACAGATTTCCAGAATGGGAAGATGTTTATACAGAATATATGAAAATAATGTTTAACTTTAATCAATATCTTGGATATGAAAAAACAGTTAAAAACATTATTGAAATATCAGAAAAAGAAAGTAAAGCAGATTATTATATGGCAAAAAAATTCAGAGGTATTCCTGATAAATCATTTGATTTCTTTGAGAGCTTATATTTTCATTTAAAATCAATAAATAAAAATGAATTAGCTATTGAATTATCAAATTCTGTTGTTGAAAACTATAAAGAAGTATATAAATTCTATGTAGAATATTTAAAAAAATATCCTGATTATAGATATAAAAATAGAGTAGAGAATTTCATAAAAACATATGAATTTTTAAAGAAATGAGAATAGCTGTTTATCTATTGATAGTGGTAATAGTTTTGAATTCTATAACTTTCTATTTTTATTTAAAAATGAAAAATATGGAGTCTGTAGAATCTAAGTATTCTATATTTGATGCATATATGAAAACAAGGTTTTATGATAAACTTATTATCTTTATGAGCAACCACTCAAATATACAAGAAATAAAATTAAATGGATTAATTTTTAAAAGAGAAGGTAATAATATTATAGTTGAGGAGGAAACAAAATGAAAAGAGCAATTATAATAGATTCTGGTTGTTCTCCAACAAACGATTGGATAGAAAAATATCATTTGAATTTCATGGGTATGAAAGTGTATGTTGATGGTAAAGAATATACAGATGGTGTAGATTTAAACCATAAGGAATTTTATGAAATAGTGAGGAATTCGGAGGAGATACATACAGCACAACCATCATTAAAAGAATTAATGAATATGTATGAAAGTTTAAAAGAAGAAGGATTTGATGAAATCATTGATATTCATTTTTCATCAAAGATGTCAGGATTATATAATACTGCACAGATGGCCAGAAACATGTTAAATAATATTAATGTTAAAATTATAGATACAAAGATGGTATCTATAGGAGCTTCTCTTGTTGCAAGAAGAATTGTTGAATTATTATCAGATGAAAATAAAACATTTGAAGAAGTAGAAGAATTAGTACAAACAATTATTGATAATACATTTATGGAATTTTCCGTGCCTACGTTAAAATATCTTGTGAAAAATGGGAGAATAGGAAAGGCAGCAGGAATGGCTGGTACATTATTGAAAATAGTTCCTGTTTTAACAGTAGAAGATGGAGAAATAACTCCCTTAGTTAAAGTTAGAGGGATAAATAAAGCATTTAAAGTAATGGCAGACAATGCATTTGAATTCATAAAAGATAGACCCCATAATATAAAAATATATAAAGTTCATGGGTTTGATTCAAATAAAGAACATGAGGATAAAGTCTTTAATCTTTTTATGGAAAAATTTGAAAAATTAAATTATAATTATGAATTAATAGAAGGTAGAATATGGCCAACTGTTGCATGTCATAGTGGCCCCGAAGTTTTTGGACTTGCAGTGTATGGGGAGGAAAATCCGTTATAATGAATCTTGAAGATTATTTTAATGAACTTGAATCTTATCTAAAAATTGGATTAGATGGAAAGATATCATGGAAGAATTTTTTTCCTCAATTATATAATTTATGCAAAAAAAGTATAAACATAATAAAAAAAGAAAAGGGCCTAAAAGAAAAAATAGGCTCCTTTTTAGCATATTATAAGCCAATAGCTGTATTGCCTGATGAGAGGAAAATTAAAAGAGTTAAGCAAGGATTAGAATTAGTTGAAAAACTAAGAAGACAGTATTTAATAGATGAACCAGAGGTTCCACATAAAGATTTGCCATTAAAGACAGATATAAAATTTATAAGAGGTGTTGGAAATAAACGAGCAACTATGATGAGAGAACTTGGAATAAATAATATAGAAGACACATTTTATTTTTTTCCAAGAGACTATGAAGACAGACGTGAAATAAAAGCAATTATAGATTGTTATCATGGCCAAAATTGTTTAATTGTAGGTAGAATTATTAATTTTGAAGAAAAGAAAGTAGGTACATTAAAAATTCTTTCTTACGTTCTTGAAGATAAGCATGATTCTGTTATAGTTTTAACATGGTTTAATCAAGATTATATAAAGAGATTTCTACAAATAGGAATGAAAGTTGCAGTTTATGGGACAGTAGAAGTTGAATTTGGTAGGAAACAAATAAAAAATCCTGATTTTCAAGTTATAACTTCTATAAAAGAAGTGAAAACTGGGATTTTGCCAATTTATCCATTAAAAAAAGGATTGTATCAAAATAGTATGAGAACTATCTTTTCTGAAACCATTCAATATTCTCATAATGTAAAAGAATTTTTACCAGAAGAAATTATAAATAAATATCAATTTATAACATTTCCTCAAAGAATAAAAGGTATTCATTTTCCAAAAAGTTATTATCATTTAGAAAAAGCGAAAGAAACTTTAAAATATGAAGAAATTTTTTTATTTGAATTTTCTGTACTAATACAAAAACAAAAAATACAATTAAAAGAAGGTATTTCAAAAAATATTAAAGGGATATTAGCCAAAGAATTTATTTTTAGTCTTCCATTCAAATTAACTAAATCACAAATAAAAGTTTTTGAAGAAATTAGGGAAGATATGAAAAAGGCAATACCAATGAATAGGTTACTTCAAGGGGATGTTGGATCAGGTAAAACGGTAGTTTCGGAACTTGCTCTTATAGATAATTATGAAAGTGGATATCAGGGTGCAGTAATGGTTCCAACATCAGTTTTGGCAAAACAGCAATATAAAAAATTAAAAGAAGATCTGGAAAAACTGGGTATAAAAGTAGAAATTTTGTTAGGAGAAACAAAAAAATCTGAAAAAAAGAAGATAAAGGAGAATTTATTAAATAATCAAATTGATGTTTTAATAGGAACACATGCATTGATTCAGGATGATGTTATATTTAAAAATTTGGGATTAGTTGTAATAGATGAACAACATAGATTTGGTGTAAAGCAACGATTAGCATTAATAAACAAAGGTAAAATGCCAGATATTTTATTTATGACAGCAACGCCTATTCCGCGGACATTAGCTATGACATTATATGGTGATTTGGACGTTTCATTAATAACAGAGATGCCATCTGGAAGAAAAAAAGTAAAAACTGTTTTAGTAAAAGAAAATAAAATAAATGAAATATATAAATTTATTGAAAAAGAATTAGAGTCAAAAAATCAGGCCTTTTTTGTTTATCCATTGATAGAAGAATCAGAGGTTCTGGATTTAAAAGCTGCAACTGAAATGTATGAAATATTAAAAGAAAGATTTAAAAAATATGGAGTAGGATTATTACATGGTAAAATGTCATCAGAAGAAAAAAATAATATTATGGAAAAATTTGTTAATAAAGAATTTAGTGTTTTGATTTCAACAACTGTTATTGAAGTTGGAGTTGATATACCAGATGCAACTATAATGGTTATAGAACATGCAGAAAGATTTGGTTTATCTCAATTACATCAGTTAAGAGGGAGAGTTGGAAGAAGCAAAAAACAGGCATACTGTTTTTTGATAGTAAGCCAAAGTGTTTCAGGTGAAACACGTGAAAAATTGAGGAAATTTGCCGATACTACAAATGGTTTTGAAGTTTCCGAAATTGACTTACAATGGAGAGGGCCAGGGAAATTTTTTGGAACAGAACAACATGGATTACCTGATTTCAAATTTATAGATATATTGAATGATCCGGAATTAATAGAAAAAGCTAGAAAGGATGTTTTTGAAATCTTAAAAAAGGATCCAGAATTAAAAGATCATAAAAATTTAAAAAAGGAAATATATAGGCGTTATGGTAAAAGTTTAAAAATGTTAGAAGCGTAGGTGATAGATAATGTTAACAATAGAGAATGGAGATTTAAAAGGAAGAAAAATAAATATTGTTTCAGATAAGAGAACAAGATATACGCCAGCTAATGTTAGAAGGGCATTGTTAAATATAATAGATGTAACGGGTATGAATTCTTTAGAGATATTTGGAGGATCAGGAGTTGTATCTTTCGAATTTATAAGTTCTGGTGCAGAAAAAGCAACAATTATTGAAACTTCAAGAAAAGCCTGTTCTACAATAATAAAAAATGCGAAAAAGATGAAAATTGATAATAAAATTAAATTAATATGTTCTGATTTTAGAAAAATTGTTGTAAAGTTAACTGAAAAATACGATATAATATTTATGGATCCACCATTTCAAATGGGATTGGCAGGAGAAGCGTTAAAGAAAATAAGTGAAAATAAAAATATTTATGATGAAAATACTATAATAATTGTAGAACATTCAAAAAGAGAGAAATTAGAAAAAAAATATGGTGATTTAACAATTTATAAGGAGTATAATTATGGTGATATAAAACTATCCATCTATTTAAAGGAAGGTGAATAAGATGATTATAGAAAAATATCATATTTTTAATGTGATGGAGCATTTAGTTGAAGATATAACGAATGAAATGTTTAGTATGCCAAATGTGGATATGTGTGTATGTGATAGATGTCGTGCAGATGTAATAGCATTGGCTTTAAATCATTTGCATCCAAAATATGTAGTAACTGAAAAAGGAAGAATTTTTTCTGAACTTGAAACATATACGTTTCAGATGAGAGCAGAGGTATTAACAGAAGTTTTAAAAGCTATGGAAAAGGTAAAAGTAAGGCCGTCGCATCCAAAAGAAGAATCTGTTTACAAAAAAGTAAAGATAGATTTAGATGATCTTGAGAAGCATTTTGATAATATTCAAAAAAAGAAAGATCAAAAATAAGCGGTAAAAATCATTCCAAGTATTTCCTCGTTTTGATTAGAAATATAATTTCCTAATTTTAACATTATCAGTTGATTTTCAAGTATTTTAATTTTATTTTCTATTTCAGATTTAATTTCAGGATCGCTTTCAGAATTTAAATAGTTTTTTAATTGATCAATAAGTATTTCCAGTTTTTTAATTTTTTGCTCTTTTTTATTTTTATTGTTATCAATTTTGTTGTTATCAATATTAGAAGTATTTTTATTCTCTTCATTATCACTGTTTTTATTTTTATAAATAATCATAGCTTGAGTTTTCCCAGCTACAGCAGCTAAAAAAGCACCTCTTTTTTGTATATCCAATGAAATTTTACTATACACCACATATCCGCCATTTCGAGCGGCTTCTTTTTTAAAAGCCATTAAATTTCCAGTTTCCTGACTTAAAACACGTATAATACTTAATGATGCTGGAGCAGAATTAGCTAATCCTGGTTCTCCTGGGTCCAATCTATAGCCAAGAAGAGGATTAACGCTATCAGGATTAATTTTCATATTAATCATATAATCACTCCAGTTAAGAAAAATATAGAAATTAGAACACCATTTATATTTTAGATGTGAAATTGAATAAAAAAGTTCTAAAATAATAAAAAGTGAGTGATAAAATGGATATCTTAAATAAATTAAAAAAAAATATGAAAACAATAACAATAGATCATTTAAAAATAAATTTTACATACATTGAAAAAAAAATAGATGATTTAGAGAAGTATGTTCAACAAATTTATATGGAAAAACTTTCTGATATTATAATCATATTTGAATTAACATATCAAACAAGGGTTTCAGGTTTTTCATATAGCGATGAAATAAATATGAATGAAATATTTGAGAAGTTTAATAGTAAGGGAAACAGTCAAAGAGCTGTATTTGCTACTTCTGAAAAAAATATTGAGAAATTAATGAATGATATTATAAATCAATTAAGAGAAAAATATATACCAATACTTAAAGCTATGGATATAATGTCTTCTCCAGTAAGAACTGTGTTATCTAATGAACCTATTGAGAAAGTATATAGAATAATGATACAAACAGGACATAATGGTTTTCCTGTTATTGAAAAAAATGAATTAATAGGAATAATAACCAGAAAAGATATAGAAAAAGCGATAAATCATAATTTATCCAAATTACCAGTAAAAAAAATAATAACAAAAAATATTATTTCTGTTTTGCCTGATACTCCAATAGAAGAAGTAAGATATAAAATGCTTGAAAATGGTATTGGTAGATTGTTAGTAATTGATGAAAATAATACATTAATTGGTATTATAACAAGATCAGACCTTATAAAGGGTAAAGTTTTTCATAAATCTAAGCCAAAGATTATTATTGATTATGAAGAAGATTTACATAAATACAATATTTTAAAAAAGATGGTTGAATTCATACCTCCAAAATACATGAATTTATTGAGATTGCTTGGGATATATGGTAGTGAGTTAAATATGCCGGTATACGTGGTTGGTGGTTTTGTCAGGGATTTATTGTTAAGTAGAAAAAATTTTGACATAGATATAGTGGTTGAGGGTGATGGACTAAAATATGCGAAATATGCAGCAAGAAATTTAAGAACCACATTTGTTGAACATAGCGAATTTCATACTGGGTCATTGTTTTTTAAAGATGGTTTTAGAATAGATATTGCTACTGCAAGAACAGAATATTATGAAAAACCCGCAGATTTGCCTAAGGTTGAATTGAGTACAATAAAAAAAGATTTATACAGACGAGATTTTTCAATTAATGCAATGGCAATAAAACTTAATAGTGAAGAATTTGGCGTTTTGATTGATTTTTTCGGATGTAAACATGATCTGGATAGAGGGATTATAAAGATACTATATAATTTAAGTTTCATAGAAGATCCTACAAGGATTTTAAGAGCGATAAGATTTGAAAAACGTTTTAACTTTAAGATTGAGAATAGAACTTTAGAATTATTAAAAGATGCTGTAAATAATGGTTACATTGAAAAAGTTACAGGTATGAGATTAAGAGAAGAGTTTGAAAAAATATTAAACGAGAGAAATATAACAGAATCTATAGATGAGATGGGGAAATTTGGCATTTTAGATCATCTGTTTTTATATTCTCAATATAAAAAGAGTAAGTTAGAAACATTCGAAAAGGTTTTAAAATTTTATCAGTGGATAAAGAAAAATGTTCCAAAATATTCTTATAAAGTAAAACTATTTCATCTGTTTTTATATTCATATTTAGTTTATGAAGAAGAACAAGCAGCATTGTATAGTTTTGAAAGATATGGATTACCTAAAAAATTTTTAAATAATCTTGAAAAATTAAAAGAGGCTATTTTGCAATTGAACAAGTTAAATACATATTCATCATACTCTGATTTTTATAAAATAGTTGAGAATTTTGATAATGAACTGTTGATTGTTATCTCTGGATTTATAAAGGAAGAAATAAAAGATAAATATAAATCTTATTTATTAAAGATTAATGATTTTACTTTAGAAATAGATGGAAAGGATATAATGAGTTTAGGTATTAAGGGGAAACTAGTGGGGGTTATATTGAATGAAATAAAAATGAAAAAACTTGATGGTAAAATTCAAAATGAAAGAGAATATCTGATGAATTTTGTGAGGGGATTTAATGAGTCAATATAAGATATATATATTAATTGCTACAATTTTAATAATAATATCAGTTTTTTTTACAGTTAAAATAATTAATGACTCATCTGATTTGATAACTATTGCTTCAATGCAAAAATTGCCAGTTGAAATAGAAAATAAGAGCAATGATGTTATATATGTTAATAATGAGAAATTAAATCCTTTGGAAAAGAAAAATATTAATTTAGGTCAAAATGAAAAAATTGTTGTAACTAACAATACAGGAACTGTTTTGATAAAAACATTTGAAAGAATATATAAAGTGAAATTAAAGTCTTTTGAGGTGGTGGTTAAAAATGGGAAAAATTAAAGATATTGATAGAGTAAATTATGTTATTCATTTTTTTTCAGCTGGAGATACTGATTATTGGTTGTATCATGAAAATGTTTTGGACGAATTAAAAAAACATTTTGGAGAAATAGATTATATTTCAGAAGAATTAGATTTTCAAAAATATACATATTATTACAATATGGAAATGGGTCAAAATGTAAAAATAAAAGCTCGAATGATTAGCTTTAAAAATCTTTATTCTCCAGGTTTTTTGGCTGAAGCAAAAACCATAACAAATAACATTGAATCTAAATACGCTGTAGATGGTAAAAGGAAAGTAAATTTAGATGTGGGGTATATACATCATATGCAATTTGTTTTAGCAAGTACTAAACCTTGGGGGAATAGAATATATTTATCTAAAGGCATATATGCTGAAATAACTCTTATGTATGTGTATGAGCAATGGAAGGCATTTGATCATTCCTATCAAAATTTTAAGGATAAAGAATATCAGGATATATTAACAGAAATAAGAAATTTATATTTAGATAAAAGAAAAAAATGGCTATCTGGAAAGAGATGAATATGAAAAAAAATATTTTGTTTTTCTTGATTTTAATTATAATAGTTAATATTTATGGAAGTGCAAAATTATTATTTCCAGGAAGTATAGATTTTTATTACCAAAGATCAAAAAATATTAATTCCGGTATTCAATATACCGGAATTCCTTTGTTTTTTATAGATGATAAGGATTATAAGTCTAATATAACTTTTGAATTTCCGCTAGGGTTTGAAAAAAGATTAGAAAATAATGTAATATTTAACGGCGGAGGATATTATACATTAGAAAAAGATAAAATATTTTTTAGTGATTTGTACAATGAATATTATTCATGGATGAATTTTGGATTTGAATTTTATCATAATAAGGAGTTATATGCTCGATTTATAGCAGATTTCAAAGAAGGAAATAGCCCCTATTTCAAATATAAATCATTAAGTATATTAGATATATACAATGATTTTTCTTTATCAAAAAGAACCACTTTAGACATGCCATCTTTAAGTTATTTGAGTTTAAAAAATCATAATTGGAGTTTTATATTAGGTAGAACAAAAATTTCTTTAGGGCCTTTGAAGAATTCTTTAATATTATCAGATGCTTCAAAATATTATGAAAATATAAACTTTAAATATTATTTAGATGATGTAGCATTTAATACAATAATTATCTCAATGCAACCTATGATGACAAAATCAGAATATGAAAAGCAATTTTCTACCGAAGCAACTATGGCTATGAAAGAAGTTTTAGTGAATAGAATAGATATTAAAAAAAATATTTTTAATTTTGGAATTACGTCATTAAATTTATATGGTGGGAAAGTGCCAAAAAGTCTTTTTGATGTAAATAATTCTTTAGTTTCATTTGATTCACAATTACAAACAAAGAATATAAGATTATATTTTCAAGATGCATATAATCCAATAAAAGGGAAAAATAGCTTTGGATACGGTGGAGAATTGAATTTAGAGTTATATAAAGATATTTATTTTTCTTTAATGTATGAAAATTATAAAGTTGAAAGTGGAATTTATGAAGACGATATTCCATATAATAGATTGTATAATAGATCATTAGAAATAATTAATGAACCTGGTGCAAGGTATTTTTATGATTATCCTCTGGGATTTAAATATGATGAAAATTCAGATGTAAAATCTGTTCAGGCATATATATCTTCTAATAAATTCTTAATATTTTATGAAAAAGAATTTGGTACAACATTTGGAAATGAGTTTTATAATAATAGAGCTAAAGTATATTTTAAAATACCATATTTAGGCGAAATTCAAATTAAATATATTAATACAAAATATAATGAAGAAAAATTTAAAAGTTATTCATTATTTTGGATAATGCCAATAAAAATTCAATAATAAAAATGGAGTGTAAACAATGAAAAAAATTTTCTTAATTATCTTATTATTCATTTTTTCATTAACTGTATTTTCGTTTTATTTTGAAAATAATATAGATTATAAAATATATATTGTAGAAAGAATGCTTAATGGTGAAGTATTAGAAACAGCAATATCTCCTTATCCTTCAGATAAAAAATTAAATACAAATGTTGTTTTTCAAATTCCATATTTTTATACTAATAATTATGAGCTAATTCCAATTTTTGAAATAAAAAATAATAAATCAGGTTTAAAATTAGATATAACAAAAGGATGTAATTTTAAATTAGAAATGTATTATGGAGAAAAAATAAATACGTTTTGGTTTGTTTTAGGAAGATATAAAACTGATTGGTCATTATTAGAACATGGAGTATTTTTTTCTGATTCATTACCATATGTAAATGGTATAACAGGGGGATTTACAACAAATTTTCTTTTAGGCGATATGGGCATATACTTTGGGGCTTATTCCTTTAATCCATATTTAACTGAAGAAGAATTAAAGATTCAAAAAATGCATATTGATGGAAATTCAGATAGAAGAAGTATAAATGAAGGTTATTATGATCCATATAAAACATTATTAATACATAGATTAGATTTAAAACCTATAAAATTTTTTAGAGTTTCAATAAATGAATTAAATCTAATAGGGGGTAAATTTCCTGATTTAGTAGATTTGAATTTTATGAATATACTTCACAATACATATGGAGAAGGTTATTCAAATGCTTTATTTGCAATTGACGGTGAATTGGTTCCATTAAAAGGATTAAAATTGTATGGTGAATTTGCGATGGATGATTTTGTTGTACCATTAACAGAAGCAGGAGCAGAAAGTTATAAACCTACAGCATTTGCATGGGGATATGGCATTAAATTAGCATTTAAAAGAAATAATAGTTATTATATTGCCAAGTATGAAAATTATAAAATATACTCATGGATGTATAATAGATGGCAGGAATTATTAAAATTTACTGGGAGATATATAGATGATAAAATTTATGACATTCCTATGGGTTATGATTACGGAAGCGGAATCGAGAGTCAATTAATATCTTTAGAATATATAAAAAATATGATTGATGTAAAATTAATGTTTGAACAAGTTATTCAAGGAGAAATTAATTTAAATACATCATATTTTGATACAGATTTAAAAGGTAATACAGAAACATGGGAAGGGCCATATGGTAAAACAAAAGAATATTATTATACAACAATAAACTTAAATATTAATAACTTTTTGTTTAATGTAAAACTTGAGAAAACAAATATTGTTGAGTATAACTTGAATTACATTATTAAATTTTAATATAGGATTTTATTCTTGAAAACAAATATTAGGTGATAAAATGAGAAATACATTTTTTATACTTGAAAAATTAGAAAATAAAAAATTCCCCTATAAATTAACAATTATTCAAGGAGAAAAAGTACTGTTGTCTTTGAGAGTACAAGAAAAATGGCCTGGCCAAAAAGGTCACATTTTTTGTATTAGAGAAAAAGAGAATATCATACCAGAGCCTACAAAAATAATAGAAAAAGTTCCTATTTTGTATATGGAAAGATTGGGGAAAAGGTTAGTAATAATTCTCGATAGAGAAATAAGGAAAAGATGTGATTTTTTATTTTTAAAAAAGAAGTATAAAACCAAACCTGGTGAATATGAACAAATATTTTGGAGAACCGAACAGGGGCTAAAACAAAACAAACCAAGAGTAAAATTAACTACATATTATCATAAAACATTAAGTATAGTTATTGATTCAAATGAAAAATATCCATGGAGATTTCCAGAATCAATTATTTCAAAAAGAAAATTACCAGTTGGAGATTATGCTTTAATAGATAATGATGAGATAATTTCTATTGTTGAAAGAAAAACATTTGAAAATTTATTGAAAGAATTTTCTCAAATGGCATTCTTTCATCAACATTTAGTAAATCTAAAAGGATTTAAAAATCCTGCGCTTGTAATTGAAGCAAATTATTCAGATTTCCTAAATATAGATAAAATAGGAAAATATTATACTCCTTCATTTTTTGAAAAAGCTATAGCAGAATTGTTCGCCTATCATTCTGAACTTACAATAGTGTTTGCTGGGAACAGAAAACTTGCTAATCAATGGACTTATAGATATTTTGAAGCTATAAAATCGCATAAAGAAGATACACCACATTTTAAAATTGCGGAAATTATAGAGGAATATAAAACTTCAAAAAAAGGGAATGATATATATCTTCAAATAAAAAAAGCTATAGATAATGATTTTCCTGATGGATTTAAATTTGCTCAATTAAAAGAAAAATTTCCACATATATCAGAATCTAAAATGAGAAAAATATTAAATTATTTGAGGGATGAAAAAATAATAACCCTAATAAAAAAAGGTAATAAAAGTTTTTGGAAAAGAATAAAGGAGGAATAGTATGAAAGTTGGATTAATATTTGGTACAAGGCCAGAAGCAATAAAGATGGCACCAGTTTATCACACATTAAAAGAATATGGAATAGAAGCAAAAGTAATAGCAACAGCACAGCACAGAGAAATGTTAGATCAGGTATTAGAACTTTTCGATATAAAACCAGATTTTGATTTAAATGTCATGACACATAGGCAAACATTACCAGAATTAACAAAAAATTTAATTGATAAATTGGATAAAATAATGAGAGAAGAGAACTTTGATTATATATTAGTGCAAGGCGATACAACATCCACATTTGTAGGGGCCTTAATATCATTTTATTATAAAATTCCTGTTGGACATGTTGAAGCGGGTTTGAGAACAGATAACATATATAATCCATTTCCTGAAGAAATGAATAGAAGATTAACAACTGTTATAAGTTCTATACACTTCCCTCCAACACAAATATCCAAAAATAATCTACTAAAAGAAGGTATTTCTGAAGATAGAATTTATATTACTGGAAATACTGTGATAGATGCATTGTTATGGGTTATAGAAAAAAATAAAGATAAAATAGAAAAAATATTGGAAAAATATGGATTAAAAGATAAAAAATATATATTAATGACAATGCATAGGAGAGAAAATTGGGGAGAACCAATGAAGAGTGTAATGCATGCAGTGAAAGAATTTTTATTAGAAAATAAAGATATTTATCTTGTATTTCCGGTACATTTAAATCCAGCTGTAAGAGAAATTGTGTTTCCAGAATTAGAAAAATTAGAGAATGCAATATTAATAGATCCAGTGGAATATCTTGAATTTACAGCATTAATGTCAGGTTCATATTTTATAATGACAGATTCAGGTGGAATTCAAGAAGAAGCTCCTGCTTTGGGAAAACCTACATTGGTATTAAGAAAAACTACAGAAAGACCTGAAGCTATCGAAGCAGGTACAGCAAAATTAATAGGGACGAATAAAGAAGTGGTTTTAGAATATATGAATAAATTGACCTTCGATAATGAATTTTATTCAAAAATGTCAAAAGCTAAAAACCCTTTTGGTGATGGAAAAGCATCAATGAGAATAGCAAAAATTCTTCTTAAACAAAAAGTTGAAGAATTTAAAATATAACAAATGCCAGCAAAAAGCTGGCATTTGTTATTTAATAATATTTCTAATAGTTGTATCAAGTGTTGTTGAGAATGAAAATGTAATTGAATACAAATTTTTTGATGGTAAATAATATGTTCCGAATTCCAAATCAATAGGTATATTCTCATCAGTTATAAAATAGATTTCTGGTGATATATCAAAAGTTAGTCCAAATAAATTATCATAATCTATTAATTTGTAAATGCCATTTAGAGTATAATCAATGTCTCCAATAGAGAATAGATTAAATACATTAATTCTTTTATCTGATTCATCTGAAAAATTAAATAAATCAAGGTTAATACCATACACTTCTTTAACAAGATTAAATTGTGAAAGTAGTGCGTCTGGTTCTTCAAGTAAAGAAATTTTATCATATAACGGATTAAATACTGAACTATCTGCATATTTTAATTCTAAACTAAATGAATTTAAAAATGGTAAATAATTATCAAAAAAATAAGCTGTATTTAAAGTATAAGCATTGACATAATTTTCGTTATTATTGATAAGATAATAACTACCAGAAAGATATATGCCCAGGTTATAAAGATTTTCATAGATTAAGGTTGGATTTATCAGATAATTTTTTAAATCAATAAATTCGCCATTTAAGAGAAAAGTTGTTGAATAAGCAATAGCTTTTGATGAACTTCCAATATCTAATTGAGTTGGTATTGATATAGATAATTGACCGGATAAATTTTGATATGAATTATATAAACTTTTTAAATAATTTAAATTTAGACTAAACCATGGATTTGGTTTGAGATTTATATTTGAATTTATTCCTAAATCCAACACTGAAAATGTATCAGAATATAAAGAATAATATCCTAAGTCAAAATTATAATAAGGGAATTTTTCAAATGACACAAAAGAAGAGTTTTGATAAAAATTATTTACAGTATTAAAGCTTGTTTTGAAATTTATCTCATAAGCATCAAATTTTGAAATATCATCATTTAATAATAAATTTGACTTTATTAAAGGTGGATAATGATTATTATGTCTTTCAACATCAAATGTATGCATATCTGGATCTATATCAATAGCTAATATATCTTTAACGTTATATTCTATATTTTTGACTGTCACATATTCTTTTGTCCCCTCTTTGGTTAAAACCCTTATTTTTGTAGGAATTTTCATATCATCAAGATCAATTATAATTTTGTTATCTTTATGTTTAATAGATGCATCAAAATTTTTCTTATTAATAAATAAATCATATAAAATATCTTTATCTACATATTTTGATAAAAAAGTTAAAAAATCATTCTCTGTAGGGCTTTTCTCATTATATTTTTCATAATATTCTGCAAGTATATTAGTTAGTTTTCTTCTTCCTAAATAGTCCCCCAATGAAAATAAAGCTCTTTTACCTTTATTATAATAAATATAGGATGCAAAGTTAACTGGAATTTTATCAATATCATCAGTAACAGCATTTTCTATCTTGTAATAACCTAAATTGAATATGCCTTTTTGATCAAGAACTGAAAAATTTTTAACGAGAGTTTCTGAAAAACTATCGGTTAAAATATCTGGTAAATAAATATTGTATAATCTATCATCACCATACTTTTCATACATTGATATATGTGCAGAATAATCTGCTAAAGATTCGCTCATAAAATTATTATCTGCAAAATCGACACCCACTCCAATTCCAAACCACATATGAGCTAATTCGTGTGAAACCACATAAAAAGTTAATGGTTCTAATAATCCAGGTAAAACTAAATCCGCAGTTGTAAAGAATCCATCTCCTAATAAAAACATTCCATCAGCTGCCATACCATACATTCCCGGATATGGATCTTGCACAACATTAATAGTTGAATATTTCAATTTCCCAAAATCTTTTGTATGTAGTTCTAAAGCTTTAATAACATGTGTTGCCATAACTGCTGCTCTTTGTTCCTGACCTTTTCTATACCATATATTTATAATATAATCCTTTGAATTTAGCGATAACTTATTGAATGACTCCTTTTTTATAAAAACTATAGGCATAGAAACATATTTTCCTTCAGAATAGTATTTTCCATTTATTTTTTTGCCTGACAATATAGGTATAAAATTATCGTTGTTTTCAATCTTTACAGATACGGTATGATGTGGAAGTAAATAATCACTATTTTTATTTATTACTATAGGGTACCATCCAAATCGCCAAATATAGATATCATCAAAAGTAACATTATCAGCGTTGGCTTTTTTTGAAAAATATGTTTTAAATGTAATTTTTAATATTTTTTTATTAGTGTTTACTTTTAGTATTCCATTTTTTCTTTGATAATTTCTAAACTTTTTTGAAGGATAATTTTCATAAGAAAAATCTAAAAGATTGTTATTTTCATCAGTTACTTTAATAATATCGATTCTACTTTTTTCTTTTGATTCGAATAAAGAGTTTAAATAAGGATTATCATGACTATCTAAATTAGGAAATAAAGCAAAATATGGTTCTTCATTATTTTCTAAAGTAACAGTTAAATAACCTAAAATAGCTTTTTCTTTTTCAATTAGTCTAATGTTTAAATCATAATTAGCAGCAAATGAAATTAAATTTATTATTACAATAATTGATATAAGCAGTTTTTTCATTTATTATCCCCGCCAATATAGTCATTTAAAAAAGATTCAGCATCGCTTTGAGTATATCCAACATTTTCCAATAATTCAATCGCAAATTCTCTATTTATTTTTCCAGCGTTATATAATTCTAATATTTTTTGTTCTTCTGGAGTTAATAAGTTGTTGATTTTTGTTTTTTTATTTTCTTCAAACACAACATCATTATTTTGTGTTTTCTTTTTTTCTTTAATAGTTAAATCACCACTCACACTTTTGAAATTAATAAATCTATCTGTTGAATGCTCGAATTTTAAAGAAAGATTTGTATGTACATCACCAGAGGGCGCGGTGTTTTTATTTATAAATACTTCCTCTTTTCCAGCGATATATAAATCAATATCTCCCGAAACGGTTTTTATTTTAGCTTCTTTAAAGTTTTCTGTTAGATAATCTAATTCACAATCTCCAGAAATTGTTTTAATATTTAAAGAATAAATTGGAGAATTGGTTGTTTCTAAATCACCACTTGTGGTGTAAAATTCAAGGAATTTTATTTTTGAATTATATATACCAGTATCTCCTGAAATGCTTTTGACATAAAAATTATTAAGTGAAACTTTATTTAAAGATACATCGCCATTTACATTGTTAATTGAAATATTTAAAATATCTGAGTTAATTTTTAATTTTACATATCCACCAGAACTGAAGTTAAATGAAAAACCAAACATTTTTGATATAAACGAATCAGATTTTGGTTTAACATTTAAATACCATTTTTCGTTTTCTACATAGTTTTCTATTTCAATATTTTCAGGAAAATCTTCATATTCAAAAATATTTTCATTACCATACTCAATATCTATATCCACATCTACGAAGTTTAAAATTATCTCTTTGACACTTTTTTCAGGTTTCAAAATCCCGTTCATTATTCCCCCTTCTTTCCTCTTAAAATTTCCTTGGCTTCTTCTGGAGTTAGTTCCCCTTTTTCTATTTTTTCAAGAATTTTTAATGTATCAATTCTAGTTTTTTCCTCAATAAATCCCATAGCCCTGACTACCCCCTCCAATCTTGCCTTTGCTGTAGGATAAGAAATACCTATTTCTTTTTGAACATCAGAAAGATTACCTCTATTTTTTATAAAAATCTTTAAAAAATATAATTGTTCATCAGAAAGCTTTGCAAAATCATCCAGATGGAAATTACCTCTAATAGTAACGTCACATTCAGGACATTTAAATTCTGAAATAATCAATTCACCACCGCATACAGGGCAACGTGTTAATCTATTTTTTTTCATAAAAAACACCACCTTTTATATATTATCGATACATTAAAATAATACCACTCAACTTTAAAAAAGTCAAGTGGTATTTTTCATCTTTTTAAAATTTCAAATTATATTTTTAATAAAAATAAGAATAAATTAAATAATTTTTACTTCGTTGCTTAAATTTTCTGATTCTAAAATTTTATTTATATTTTTTTTGTTTACACTTTTTATATAATCGTTCAATACTACAATGTCAAAACCTCTTTCTAAGGCTGTTTTTATAGTTTCCAATACGCATACATCTCCGGCTAATCCTAATACAATTAATTTTTTTATTTTATATTCATTTAATATATTTTCTAAACTATTTTCTTTTTTGGTTTTAAAATCCTCATAAAAGGCGGAGTAACTATCTGTATTCTCAGTAGTCCCCTTTTTTACTACAAAATCATATGTATTAATAAATAATTCATTTCCAAATGTGTTTTTTATACAATGTGGTGGCCATATTTCAAAAGATTTATGATTTTTCGGATGATCATCTTTACTTGCAACTATTAAATAATTATTTTTTTTCGCTTCGTTTAAAAATTCATTCACAGATTTTATCCATTTTTCATCAGTCCCTTCGACAGGTAATTCATTTGGGCAACGTAAAGTAAAACCATTTTGACAATCAACACATAATATAGCAGTATTTTCTGAATTGAACTCCATATTTTTTAGTTTTTTTATAATTTCCACATAGTTCACCTCTTTTTGTTTCTATATTTATATATAATTATACTATTTATATTATAAATTGCAAAAATTAGAAAAACACGAATATAATGAAAAAAATTTCATTATCTTATAAAATCCGCTTTTTTTTAATTATATGGAGGGTTTTTAAAAAATAATAAGTATGGTATAATCAAAATTGGTAAATACTAAATTTTAAAGGAGGGTTATATATGGCAAAAATGATAAGAAAAAATTATTTGTTGGCACCAGGCCCAACTCCTGTGCCTATTGATTTATTGTTGGAAGGTGCAAAAGATACAATTCATCACAGAACTCCTCAATATTTAGAAATTCAAAAAATAGCTTTAGAAGGGGCACAATATATTTTTCAGACAAAAAATCCTGTATTTATATTATCTTCATCAGGAACAGGAGCAATGGAAACAGCTGTTGCTAATACTTTAAATCCAGGAGATAAAGCTATCGTAGTCGTTGCTGGTAAATTTGGTGAAAGATGGATGGAAATTTGTAAAGCTTATGGAATAGATCCTATTGTTGTGGATTTAGAATGGGGAGATTACGTAAAACCAGAAACAATTAAAGAATTATTAGAAAAAAATCCTGATACTAAAGCTGTATTTACAACATTAAGTGAAACATCAACAGGTACAATACATCCTATAAAAGAAATAGCTGAAATAGTAAAAGATACAGATGCAATTATTGCCGTAGATGCTATCAGTGGTATGCTAGCTCAACCTTTGAAAATGGATGAATGGAATTTAGATATAGTTGTAACAGGTGTCCAAAAAGGTTTCATGATGCCTCCCGGTATTGCTTTAATTAGTGTAAGTGAAAAGGCATGGAAAGTGATCGAAGAAAATAAAAATCATCACTATTACTTTGATTTGAAAGCTTATAAGAAAAAATATCCAGATTCACCATATACACCACCGGTAAATTTAGTTTATCAATTAGCAAAATCTGTCCAAATGATAGAAGAAGAAGGAATTGAAAATGTTTGGGAAAGACATAGAATAATGGCTGATGCAACAAGGGCAGCTGTTAAAGCTATGGGACTTGAATTATTTGCAAAAAATCCTGGAAATGTTTTAACTTCAGTAAAAGTTCCTGAAGGCGTTGATGGTGGAAAAATACTAAAATATCTAAGAGATGAAGAAGGGGTAACCTTTGCTGGTGGTCAAGCACACTTAAAAGGAAAAATTATAAGAATTGCTCATTTAGGATACATGTCAAAATATGATGTTATTGTCGGAATTAGTGCTTTAGAAATGGCATTAAAGAAATTTGGTTTTGATGTTGAATTGGGTTCAGGTGTCAAAGCTGCACAAGAAGTATTTATGAAAGAAGGTGTTTAATATGTGGATACATATTAACGATCCTTTAGCTGAGGAAGCTACACAAAGATTAAAAGATGCATTACCAGAAGCAAAAATAACAATTGAACACTTTGAAAAAGAAGAATTAAAAGAAAAAGTTAAAGATTTCGATGTTTTAGTTGTAAGAAGTGCTACAAAAGTAACAAGTGAAATAATAGAAAATGGTAAAAATTTAAAATTAATAGCCAGAGCAGGAATGGGATTGGATAATGTTGATTTAGAAGCTGCTAAGGAAAAGAATATAAAAGTAATTAATACTCCTGGCGCTAATTCCTTATCAGTTGCAGAATTGGTAGTAGGATATATGTTATCAATATACAGACATCTTGTAACTGGAACTACTTCATTAAGAGAAGGAAAATGGGAAAAGAAAAAATTAAAAGGTTATGAATTAACTGGAAAAACGTTAGGTATTGTTGGATTTGGACATATTGGTAAATTAGTTAGAAAGTTAGTTACAGGGTTTGATATGAAAGTATTAGTATTTGACGTTTTTGAGATTCCCGAAGAAGTTCAAAAAGAACATAATGTAAAACAAGTATCTTTTGAAGAATTGATTAAAAACTCTGACATTATTACGTTACATGTTCCATTAAATGAAAAGACAAAACATTTAATATCTGAAAAAGAATTTGAAATGATGAAGGATAATGTAGTTATAATTAATGCAGCTCGTGGTGGAGTAGTTGATGAAGAAGCATTGTTAAAATCTTTAGAATCAGGTAAAATTCTTGGAGTAGGATTAGATGTATTTGAAACAGAACCACCAACTTCAGAATTACAAATGAAGTTATTGAACCATCCTATGGTTGTAGCAACTCCACATATTGGGGCAACAACAAAAGAAGCACAAAGAAGAGTAGGATTAGAATTAGTAGATAAAATGGTGGAAATAATAAAAAATATGTAATTTGTTAAGTTAATTTAATATTCTTTGATATTTTTTGAGTTATAATACATATAGTTATTCTTATAAATGGAGGTGTTTAGGGTGAAAGTATTCGTTGACCAAGACGCATGTATCGGATGTGGAGTTTGTGAAAACTTATGTCCAGATGTATTCAAAATTAGTGACGAAGGTAAAGCAGAAGCATTAGTTTCTGAAACAGATTTACCTTGCGCACAAGATGCAGCAGATTCATGTCCAACACAAGCTATTTCAGTTGAAGAATAACTCTAAAGGCCAACCTTGAAGGTTGGCTTTTTTATTTTAAATTTTTAAATATTGAAAACTAAAAATTTTACAATTAAAAACATATAATATTTTATTGAATAATCAAAATCCATAATTCTCATAATAAGTGAATTATGGATTTTGATATTTTAAAAAAATGTTGTATAATATGTAATGAAATTTAAATATAAGTTTTGGAGGGGGCATTATGAAAAAAAGTAAAGTTATTGTTGTTACTTCTGGGAAGGGGGGAGTAGGGAAAACAACTGTTTCCGCAAACATAGGTGCTTCCCTGGCTTTAATGGGATATGATGTATGTTTAATTGATGCAGACATTGGATTAAAAAATTTAGATTTAGTTTTAGGACTTGAAAATAGAATTGTCTATACTATTTTAGATGTTGTAAAAGGTGGCAAATCACCAATAGAAGCAGTTGTTAAGCACAAACAAATAAAAAAGCTAAATTTATTGGCGTCTTCTCAGATTGCAAATAAAGATATGATATCACCTGAAGATATGAAAATGATAGTAAATGAATTATCTAAACATTTTGATTATGTAATTGTTGATTCTCCTGCAGGAATTGAAAGAGGGTTTAAAAATGCAGTTGTAGCAGCACAACATGCAATAGTTGTTACAACTCCTGAGTTAACAGCTATAAGCGATGCTGATAGAGTTATAGGATTATTAGAAAATGAAAAATTTGATGAAGATAGTATTTCTTTGGTAGTTAATAGAGTAAAACTTCATATGATAAATAAAAACGAAATGCTTTCTCCTGAAGATATTAAAACAGGATTAGCTATTGAATTATTAGGTGTTGTTCCTGATAGTGAAGAAATAATTATTGCGACTAATAAAGGTGTTCCTGTTACATTAGAGGATAATTCAAGAGTTTCAAATATATTTATGAATATTGCACAAAGGATTGCTGGGAAGGAGAATCCAATAGAAAATGATTTTGCGCTTTTAAAGGATGATTCTAGAAAAGGGTTTATGGGATTCCTGCAAAAGATGTTTGGTGGCAGGTGATATGAATGGGTTGGTTTAATTTTGGCAAGAAGAAGGCTAGTAGAGATGTTGCACTAAAAAGAATGCAAAATCTTGTTGGTAATAGAAGAGAAAATATATCAAATCTTTCTATGAAAGAAGAGAGCAATGTTGCAGTTGTAGAAAGATACAATTTTAATATTAATGTAAACGAAGTGTCGAAAGTGATCAGAGACTATGTAAGAAAAAAGGCCAAAATAGATGGGAAAAACGTGAAAGTTCATATTAGTAAAGATGAAAATGGTTATACTATAGTAACTAATATTTTTTTCAGATGAGGTGGAAATATGTTGAAAGAATTTTTTATTTCGACATCACATAGAAATGAATATATAGATATTACTCATAATATAAGAGATTTTGTAAAAGAAAGTAAAATAAAAGATGGAATTGCCATAATTTTTGTACCACATACTACAGCAGGAATTACAATGAATGAGAATGCAGATCCATCTGTAAAAAGAGATATGAAAGAATTTTTGAATAAATTAATACCTTCAGAATCTTATTTTACGCATCTTGAAGGTAATTCTGATTCGCACATTAAATCAACATTGGTTGGCCCCTCTTTAACTATAATAATAAAAGATAATGATATATTATTAGGGACATGGCAAGGAATATACTTTTGTGAATTTGATGGTCCAAGGAGAAGAAAATTTTTTATTAAGTTAATGAGTGATTAAGCGGGAGGCATCCCGCTTTTTTTATATTGATTTTGTTAAATTAATAGAGTATAATTTAATAGGGAGTGAATTTTTATGGAGAAATTAAAATTTTATGAGGAAAAAGACATTCAAGATGAAAATGAATATTCAATAGGTCTTATAGTATTAAAGAAAGGCGATTTATTATGCCAATCGCGTTTTTGTGATTATAGGAAAATATATATTAATAAAGGAGTATTTTCAGAGGAATTTTTGTTTGGAGTAAAAACAAACGAATTTTTAAAAAATGTAAGAAACAGTGAGATTTTAATTATAGATGATTTAAATGAAGCGAATGAATATTTATCTCAAAATAAAGAATTATTAAAATTGGCTATAGAAAAAAGAATAAATATGCTCATTAACATGAATAAAAAAATTTCATCAAAATTCTCGCGATCAAATGAAGAAAAAATATATACAGATCAGGAAACAAAGAAAATTTTTAAAAAAATATATAGATATAATTGGAACTATTTTAATGATAAATTTATTCAAAGTTATATCTATGCAAGAGAAAAAATATTAGAAGAAGAAGTAGAAGATGCGTTAGATATTCTTAATAAAATAAATTTAAATGAAATAAAAGATCCTTTTTTTAAAGCAGAAATAGATATATGGAAAATATATTGTACGAATTTTTTAAACAAAAAAAAGGCTAATGAATTATTTGAAAAAATTAAATACAAATATGATTTTTTAGATTCTTTATTTTCTTTTAAAATATTAAAAAGCATATTAAAAGGAAATGAATTAGAAAATATATATAAAACATATTTTAAAAAAGGATATTTAATTCCAGGTAATACTGTTTTGTTTTATGAAGGTGAAGAAGGAGATTGGTCTTTTTTAGTCTTAAGTGGTAATATTTATGTTTCACGGTTTATTGAAAATAATACGGAAATATTATTAAATATTTTAACTGAAGGAGAAATTGTAGGTGAAATTGCGGTCTTACAGAGCATAAAAAGAACTGCAACTGTTTTTACTAAAACACCATTACAGATGATTTTAATTAATTCGGAGAATTTTGAAAATTTAATTGAAGAAAGTTATTTGTTGGGTAAAAATATATTGAAGGCGCTTATATATAGAGTTGATTTTCAGAAGAATTTATTAAGTCAACATGATTTAATTTCAAAAGCTTCTTTGTTAATAAAAAAATATTCTATTGAAAGATTAAATCAATTACGATTGACACCTAATCAATTTTTAAATTTATTTTGTATTAAAGAAGATATAAATGAATTTTTTGCAGAGCTTGTTAAAAATAAAATAGCAACCTTGAGGCCTGATGGAACACTTTATTTTAAATGATTATAAATAAATGGAAGTGATTTTTGTGAGAGAATTTTTATATGCACCTGATAGAATACTTGTAAATGAAGGAGAATATATTAAAGAATTAATATTACTAAAAGAAGGAAAAGTAGAAATTTTTTCGAATTTTTGTGGCTATTCATCAGTTGAAAGTAAAGGAATATTTGGTGCAGAAATGATAGTTCCTAATACCAAATCTTTTGAATCAATAAGGATTGTAGAGAATAGCAGAATTGTTCTAATTGAAAAAGAATTAGCAGAAAAATTCTTGCTTTCAAATTCCAGTTTGATTATTCACTTGATAAAAAAATATATACTTAAAATAATATCTTTAAATAATAAGATTTATGGCTCAGTAAAAAAGAATAAAAATAATAAAGAAAATATAAAGGATAAAAATCTTACAAAAGAAGAATTATCTAAAAAATACTTGAAAATAAGTAGAAGGAAGCTTTTTCATCATATTGAGGATGAACATTTTCGAATTTATACCAAAGCCAGATGGTTATTTAACAAAGGGAAAATAAAAGAATCACTTAATGAACTAAAAAAAATTCAATATACAAATTTTGATATATACTTTCAGGCTGAAATAGAAATTTGGAAGTATTTATGCATGATTTTAATTTCTCCAGATAAAAAATATTATCTTGAAAAAACATTAAAAGAAAAATATCCATTTGTTAAAGAGCTTTTTTCATTTATGATATTTGAAAGTATTATAACAAATACTCCATTATCTAAACCTCTTGTAACTTATTTAAAAAGCGGTTATTTAATACCATCTAATACAGTTTTATTTTATGAAGGAGAAGAGGGTAATTGGGCTTTTATGATATTGACAGGAAATGTTAGGGTTTCGCAATTTGATGAAAGAGGTGAAAGATTACTTGCTGTTTTATCCAATGAAGAGGTTGTTGGTGAAATAGCCTGCTTTAAAGAAATTCAAAGAACCGCAACTGTTTTTACCTCAACTCCTTTACAGGTGATAAAAATAGAAAAGAGCAATTTGGATGAGTTAGTAATTAGTAATCCAGCATTTGGGCTAAAGATTGTAAAAAATTTAATAAAAAGACTTGATTTTGAACGTTACTGGCATTCGCCATTATCTTTTGAAGAAAAATTAAACTTTATGATAAAAAAATATGGTAAAAATATTTTGAATAAATCACAATTAAAAATAGAAGAGATAAAAGAATTATTTAGAATTAATGATAAAAAGGATAGTGAATTAATAGATTATTTGTTTAAGTCAAATATAGCGACATTAAGGGCAGATGGGACATTAAAATTTATGTAGGAGGTAAAAATGAAAGTATTACTATTTTCTGAAGGAAAGAATTTATTCAAGAAATCTGGTGTTGGAAAAGCATTAGAACATCAAATGAAAGCATTAGAACTAGCTGGTGTTAATTATACTTTGGATCCAGATGAAGATTATGACATAGCGCATATTAATACAATAGGGGTTTTAAGTGAGAAAATATTAATAAATTCAAAGAAAAAAGGTAAAAAGGTTATAGTTCATACTCATACAACGTATGAAGATTTTAGGAACAGCTTTCTTTTCAGCAATTATTTAGCACCTTTTATAAAGAGAAGATTAATTAGAATGTATTCCAAAGCAGATATGTTGATTTCACCTTCTGAATATACAAAAAATGTAGTATTGTCTTATGGAATTGATAATAAAATTGAAGTGGTTTCTAATGGTGTCGATACAAATAAATTCAATTGTAATAATATAAAAAAAATATTTAAACAAACTTTTAGTATAAATAAACCTTTAATATTATCAGTTGGATTGCCATTTGAAAGAAAAGGGATTATAGATTTTTACAATTTAGCAAAAAGATTACCACAATATGATTTTGTTTGGTTAGGTGCAAAATTAAATATTATTCCGAAAAAAATAAAAAAAATACTAAATCATAAATTACCAAATTTAAAATTTCCTGGTTTTGTATCTGATGAAATGTTAATTTCAGCATTTTGTGAAGCAGCTGTATTTTTGTTTCCAAGTTATGAAGAAAATGAAGGAATTGTTGTTTTGGAGGCATTATCATCAAAAACACCTTTAATAATAAGAAATATTCCAGTATATAAAAATTGGTTATCTCATAAAGAAAATTGTTTAAAATCACAAACATTTGAAGATTTTATAGAAAATATTGATCTGATTGTAAATAATAAAGTAGATGTAAAAAAAATGGTGGAAAATGGTAGGAAGATAGCTGAAGAAAGAGATTTAAAAAATATTGGAATCAAATTAAAGAATATATATGGTGAGATTTATGAAGAAGAAATACAATAATATAATAGGTCTTATATCTTCAATTATTATAGGATTGCTTGTTATTTTATTTATAGAAAAGTTTTACAAAACTAATTTTTTAAAAGAAATAAAGAAAATTAATATTTATGATGTTATCAGTGTATTTTTAATATATTTTATGGGATATATAATAGATTCTCTGAGATATTTAATAATTATTAAGCAATTTGGTAAAAAGATACGATTTTTTAATTTATTTTATAATAATGTTATGGGTTTATTTTTTTCTTCAATTACGCCATTTGCGGCAGGGGGACAACCTTATCAAATTTATCATTTAAATAAACATGGGTTAAGTACAGAACATTCTACAAATATAGTAGTTTCACGGTTTATTACAGCAATGATGTTGAATTTAATCATAGCTTTTTTTTCTTATAAAAAAGTTATCCATTCTTTATATGGAACAACAATAGAATCTGCTTTAATAAACATTGGATTAATTGTGTCTTCGACAATAACAATTTTAATATTACTGGTTTTTATAAATTCTGATATAGTAATAAAAATTTTAGATTTTTTTAAATTTAAAAGAGTTCAAAAATTAAAAAGTAAATATTTGGAATGGTCAAAAAGTTTAAAAGAAAGTATAGCATTTCTTTGGAATGAAAAATTTCATATAATGATTTTAGATATATTATTAAACCTTTTAGTTTTGTCTTTACAAGCTTTTTCGCTTTTTTTCTTGTTTACAAGATATGCTAATTTAAATAATAATTTTGATAATTTTCTTATAGTTTTTGGAGTAATGATGTTATTAAACATGGTAGTTTATTATATACCAACGCCAGGGGCAAGTGGAACAATAGAAGCATCTTACCAACTTATATTTTCTTCAATATTGAAGATCCAGAATGGTGTTTTTTTATCTATTATTGGGTGGAGATTTGCTACTTATTATATGCAGATTTTTTTTGGGGTAATACTTAGATTTGTTGTAAAGAGTTTTTTTAAAAATATAGAATAATAAAGTGTAGAATAATATTGAGGTGGGGATATGTCTCAATCCAGCCCGGGTTTTATAAATAAAAAGAATATAATTAAAAATTTAATCTTTGTTTTAGCGTTAGGGTTAGGGATAAATATAATATTTTCTTTTTATACAGATTTTGGAAAAATGGGAGAGGCATTAAAAACAATAAAATTAGGCTATTTTTTAATTCCTTTTTTTGTTTATATTGTGGTATATTTAATAGAATCACTCAGATTAACAATTGTTTTAAGGCTTTTTAAGTATAAAATTTCTTTTAAAGATTCTTTTTTTAATAGTGCTATGGGGTATTTATTTAGTTATTTAACTCCCTTAGCTTCTGGAGGACAACCTTTTCAAATATATCATCTAAAGACGCTTAATGTTAAAGCTCGAGAGTCGAGTAGTATAATAATTTCAAGGTTTGTAGAAAATACAATTTCAATTATTATCATTATTTTAATATTTATAAGAAGGGTATTGGATATTGTATACACTACAAATTTAAATAGAAAAATTTTATTTTTAGGTTTAGTAACTTCTTTATTTTTTGCTATTTTTTTTCTTTTTTTCCTTATAAGGCCAGATTATATTGGTAAATTTGCTAAAAAAATTGAAACTACGAAATTTATCATTTTACTTGAAAAGAAATTTAATAAACAAAAATTATCTGAAAAAATAAATAAATGGACTATAGAATTAAAAAATAGTGTAACCATCTTATGGAGAGAAAATTTATATATAATGATTTTGGATATATTTTTAGGGTTAATAGTTTTATTATTGCAGGCTTATTCAATGTATTATTTATTTTTTAAGATTATAAAAATAGATATGAATTTTTTTGAATTTTCTTTAATATACTTTCTTATTATGTTAGTTAGCTTTTATGTACCTACACCTGGTGCAAGTGGTGGTATTGAAAGTGCATATATTTTAGTATTTCTTGATTTTTTTAAAAACAAATCATTAATAGTTTTATCGATATTTTTATGGAGAATATCTACATATTATCTTCAAATTTTCTTTTTATTTATTTTGATGGGGATATATTTTAGAAAAACTAAGGGGGATCTTCATATTGGCACCTAAAATTGCAGCATTAGTAGTAACTTATAATAGAAAAGATTTATTGAGAGAAACATTAAAAGCAATTTTAATGCAAACATTTTCAATAAATACATTATTTGTTATAAATAATGCAAGTACAGATGGAACAGATAAAGTTTTAGAAGAATATAAAGAAAAATACTCAGACAAGATAAAGATTGTAAACCTCGAAGAAAATTTGGGTGGAGCTGGTGGATTTAATTACGGAATCCACTATATTTATAATACTTTTAAATATGATTGGATATGGCTGATGGACGATGATGCTGTACCAGCTGAAAATGCACTAGAAACCCTTTTTACATATTATAACAATCTTCCGAAAAAAAAGCAAAATAAAATAGGGGTATTACAAAATAAAAGAGTGTTAGATAGAAAATGGTTTGATGAAAATAATGGGAAATATTTTCCATTAAAAGCAAAAAAAAGATGGGCAGGAACATTTGTTGGATATTTAATAAAAACGGAAGTTGTAGGCAAAATAGGATTCCCTGAAAAAGAGTTTTTTATTTATTCAGATGATGTAGAATATACTTTAAGAGTAAGAAAAATGGGTTATAAAACATTGACAATATTTGGAAGTTATATTTATCATCCAACATGGACAACGCAATGGGATTATATTTTTAAAAAGAGGAAAATAAAAATACCTGGTTGGAAAATATATTATGTATTTAGGAATCCATTTTTAATATATAAAAATAATGAAATGATCAAATTTTTCTTGAAAATATTTTTTAAATTTGATGCATTAATATGGAAGAGAATAGATCCTAAATTATATCCTTTTGCTTTAAAAGGATTAAAAGATGGGTTAAATGGAATAGGTGGTAAAGTTATTAAACCAGGGCAAAAGGATATAAAAGAGGTGTCAAAATGAAATTCGATATATTGGTTGTAGGGGCAGGATTAGCAGGAGCAACTTCTGCCAGATTATTAGCAGAACAAGGTAAAAAAGTGTTAGTGATAGAAAAGCACAAACATGTGGCTGGACATTGTCATGATTATAAAGATGAAAATGGAATAACTGTTCATACATATGGACCGCATATATTTCATACAAAAAATAAAAAAGTATGGGATTTCGTAAACAAATTTACAGAATTTCATTATTATCAACATAAAGTATTAAGTTATGCAGAAGGGAAATTAATACCCTTTCCTATTAACAGAGATACATTAAAAGAAGTGTTTGGAATTGAAATAGGAACACATGAAGTAAAAGAATTTTTAGAAAAAGAAGTTAAAAAGTCTAGATATAATAATCCACCAAAAAACTTTAGAGATGTTGTAGTATCACAAGTAGGAGAAAGATTATATGAAATGTTCTTTAAAAATTATACAATAAAACAATGGGAAAGAGATCCAGAAGAATTATCTCCAGAAGTAGCAAAGAGAATACCAATTAGAGAAAATAGAGATGACAGATATTTTTCTGATCAATATCAAGGAATACCAAAATATGGATATACCAAAATGGTAGAAAATATGTTGGATCATGAAAACATATCAATATTATTAGGGGCAGATTATTTCGAAATAAAAGATATAATAAAACCTGAATTAACAATATATACAGGAGAATTAGATAGATTCTTTGATTACAAATATGGGAAATTAGAATATAGGTCATTAGAATTGGAACTAAAAACATATGATACAGAAAATTATCAACCAGTAGCAACAGTAAATTATCCAAATGATTATGATTGGACAAGAATTACAGAGTTCAAACATTTTTTAGATGAAAAATCAAATAAAACTACAGTATGTTTTGAATATCCAAAGGCAGAAGGGGAACCATATTATATAGTAATGACGGAAGATAATATGAAAAAAAGAAAACAATACATAAACGAAGTAAAAAAATTAGAAGAAAGTGGAGAATATATATTTGTTGGAAGATTAGCTGAATATAAATATTACAATATGGATCAGGTTATAGAAAAAAGTGCAGAAAAAATAATAAAGATTTATAAGGAGTGGTAAAAATGAACATAGGAATATTTTCTGATGTATATTTTCCTCAAAAAAATGGAGTTTCTACAGCGGTTAAATTATATAAAGAAGAAATGGAAAAATTAGGTCACAACGTATATTTATTTATTCCTAAATATTCTAAAGATTATAAAAGAAATGAAAAAAATGTTTTTGAATTTCCAGCAATAAAATTTTTATTTGAAAAAGAACAGAGAATAGCATTACCAATTTCGACAGATATTTTTAAAATAAGAGATCTTAATCTTGATATAATTCATTCTCAAGATCCTTTTTCCATGGGAATATTTGCTGAATTTATGTCTAAATTATTAAAGATTAAGCACGTTGGAACTCATCATACTATGTATGAATATTACAGAAATTATTTACCGCTAATCATAAGACCAACATTAAAACAAACACAAAGGGTAATAAAAAATTGGTGTTTGAAACTAGACAAGGTAATTTCTCCCACCAAAAACATAAAAGAGCTTTTAGTAAGTTATGGTGTTCCAGATGAACATATAGTTGTTATACCTACAGGTATCGATACTGAAAAATTTAATAAAAAAATAGAATGGAATATAAAAGAAGAATATGGTATTCTTCCAGAAGAAAAAATTTTATTATTTGTGGGAAGATTGGGTCCTGAAAAAAATATTGATTTTTTAATAAAAGTTTTTCATAAAGTTTCATATGAAGAGAAAAATGTTAAATTAATTATTGTTGGAGATGGAGTTGAAAGAAACAAATTAGAAGAATTAGTTGTTGAATTAGATATGCATGATAAAGTTATATTTACAGGAGGTCAACCAAGAGAAAGAGTTTTAGATGCGTATAAACAAGCAGACCTATTTATTTTTGCTTCTTATACAGAAACTCAAGGATTAGTGGTATTAGAATCAATGGCAGCTGGTACTCCTGTGGTAGCGTTGGGGAAAATGGGAGTATATGATTTATTGAATCATGAAAATGCTGGTGGAATAATGCTTAAAGAATTAAATGAAGATGATTTTGCACATGAAATTATAAGAGTTTTGAAAGATGAAAAATTGTATGAAAAATTATCAAAAAATGCAATCGATTTTGTGAAAAAGAATTATTCCATAGAAGTTTCAGTAAATAAAATACTTAATGTGTATAAGAGCCTCTTAAATATTGACAAAAAAAAGAATTTATGATAAAATATTGCAGGTAGTGGGTGCTTAGCTCAGTGGGAGAGCGCTTCCTTGACGCGGAAGAGGTCGCAGGTTCGATCCCTGCAGCACCCACCATTTTTTATAGAGGAGCGAAGAAATGGAAATATTATTTTTTAGCATTATTTTTTCATTATTATTCCAAATATTAGGTAAATATACAAATTTATATAAAACATTTGTAAGTAAAAATAATATTCAAAAAATTTCTGATAGAATTTTGAAAATATCGATTGTAATACCTGTATATAATGAAGAAGAAGTTATCAAAAAAAGCATTGAAAGTATAGAGAAAAATGATTATAAAAATTTTGAAATAATAGTTATTGATGATAATTCAACTGATAGAACATTTGATATATTGAAAGAACTAAAAAATAGATTTGATAATATTAAAATAGTAAAAAAGAAAGGGAAAAAAGGGAAACCTCAATCTATAAATGAAGCATTTGAATATATTACAGGTGATGTAGTATTATTTTTGGATGCAGATACATTAATTGATGAGAACTTTTTGGAAGAACATATAAAGTATTTTTATAATCCTAAAATAAATATGACGTATGTAGATTTTGAAGCATATAATTATAAAGAAAAACTGATTTTTGATTATCAAGAAATATATTTTGAATTTAGCAGGAATATTTTATATTCAAATATTTTTTCTAAAGTAGTTTTTATGGGGAATGGAGTATTTATTAGAAAAAATATTCTCGAAAAAGTTTTACCCTTAGACAATGCAACATTAGTAGATGATGTTCATTTAGCTATTAAGTTAAACCAAGAAAAAATCAATCAAATATTCATCATTTCACCGAAAGTAATGATCCAATATGTTTCAAATTTCAGAGATCTTTTTTTTCAACATAAAAGATGGTATTTAGGTGGAGTTGAAGAACTAATAAAGGCATTAAAATATAAAGATTTTAATATATTCTTTATAAATTTATTAATTCTGATGATAATAGTATTTCCAATAATATCTATTATAATTTTATTAAAAGATATTGGACTTGGTATGTTTTTGCTAAGGAATTATTTGAATGTATTTTGGGGATTAAGCATTGGATCAGCTATACTAACCACTGTAAAAACAGGAAATTTGTTAAAATTAATAATTAGTCTTTTTATAACAACACCTTTAATGTTGATATTTGAGTATGTTATATTACTAAATTCGTTTTTTAATTTGAATAAAAAAGAAAGACAATGGTATAAAGTTCAACGAGAAAAAATATAGCGGCCATCTTAAATAAATGGCCGCTTTTTCATATCCTTGAAATTTTACCGAAATTTGTAGATTTTACTATTCCAGCACCAATTAAAAATAAGATAATATAAAAGAATTCATCTAAATTATTTTTTAAATTAATCCAAAATGGAATCTTATTTACAAGTAATATTAGTGCGATTGAAAAAGAAAAACCTTCTAACCCTCTGACCAAAATTCTCTTCATTAAAAACTTATAAAAATAGGATTCTCTTGTATAACCAAATGAAAGAATCATAGATCTAAATCTACTATCAAATTTATCTTTAGCGGTTAAATAAAACCTTACATAAAATAATATCAATGAAATAAATAACAAAAAATTAGTAATTTTTACATAATCAGCGCTGACCATTTTTATTATTAAAATTATGGCCACAAAATTATAAATATTCATTAATTCAAAAATATAAGGGAATTTTTTATTCGTAATTATATAATATTGTGCGATAAAAAATGCCAGAAAAGAAGCTATGAAGCATTCAAAAATAAGGTACCAAAAATAAAACATTTATTTATTTCTCCTTCCCTTTTTCTTCATTCATCATATCTTTTTTAGCAGAATTTGCTTCAAATAAAGTAGCTACTGAACCAAGGACACCAATAACATCGTAAGGTATAAATAGTTTTGAAGCTTTTCCATTTGCCATTTCTTTTAATGCTTCTAAATATTTTACTCTTAAAAGATCTGTTGTAGGTTTTCCTTCATGAATAGCATTAAATACATTTATAATAGCATGTGCTTGTCCTTCGGCCTCAACTTCATACTTATATTTTTGTGCTTCTGCAACTCTTTTAACTGATTCTGCTTGCCCTTCAGCTTTTAAAATAGCAGATCTTTTATCTCCTTCAGCTCTTAATATAGCGGCCTGTTTATATCCCTCTGCTTCAAGAACAGCAGCTCTTTTCATCCTTTCAGCTTTCATTTGTTTACTCATAGCATCCATAATATCAGTTGGAGGATCAATTTTTTTGATTTCAACTCTTGTAACTTTAACTCCCCATTTATCAGTAGCTTCATCTAGAACTTCTCTTAATCTAGTATTTATCATTTCTCTTGAAGTTAATGTTTGATCTAATTCCAATTCACCAATAACATTTCTTAAATTTGTTTGAGCTAATTTTATAGCAGCAATTTCGAAATTACTTACATTATATATGACTCTAAAAGCTTCTGTTACCTCATAATAAATAACTGCATCTACAGTAACAATAACATTATCTTTAGTAATAACTTCCTGTGGTGGAACGTCAATTACGCGTTCTCTCATATCTACTTTTATCATTCTGTCAAGAAATGGAATAATAAATTGTAACCCTGGTTGTGCTTCTCTATGAAATTTACCTAATCTTTCAATCAAACCTTTTTCATATGGCCTAATAATTTTTAAACTCGTAGCAGCTAAAATAAGTATAAATAGCGTTATAATACCCAATAAATACATAACATCCCCCTCCTTAAAGTTGTTTTTTTACAATTAAGATATTTGAAGTTCTCTTTAAAATGATAACTTTATCCCCTTTTTTTATTTCTTCATTTTCCGAATACGCTCTCCATTCCTCACTAAATACCTTAACTATTCCAGAATTTTCTTTATCAAAATCTGTAAGAGCGATACCGATTTTCCCGATTAATTCATCAAGATGGAAATTTTTGTTTTGAACAGGTTTTATCCATTTTTTTACAATTTTTCTCGAAAATAGCCATAAAATAGTAGATAAAACAATAAAAATAATAGATGTGATAATTTTATTTGTGATAAATATTCCTAGAATTGAAGTTATAAAAGCACTCAAGCCGAACCAGAAAAAGAAAAAAGTTGGTGTAATAATTTCAAGTATTATAAAAATAATCCCCAATATTATCCAGAATTGCCATTCTAGCATAGTTTCCCCCCTCTCATACAATCTAAATAATAGAAATTTCTTCTGGGTGAACGATGTGAAACTCTATATCGCTAAAATTTTCAGTTAAATCTCTTTTAACTTTATTAATCAACCTATTATATCTGCTAGATATATGGTATAAAATAACTCTTTTTGGGTGTATTGAATTCAATAATTTTTTAATTTCATTTAACGAAGTATGATTTCTTAACTTTCTGTCAGACTCTTTTATAAAGGTGCATTCATGAATTAAAGTATCAGAATCTTCTATAATATCTGGAGATATAGGTAAAGAGTCACCACTAATAGTAACGATCTTTTTAACATATTCTTCCAGGACGTTCTCTTTACCGATTTCTGAAATAATTTTTTTAATTTCTTCTCCTGATAAATTGCTATATACAGATTTTAATTTTTTTCGTCTTTCAAGAATCTGAAATCCAAGAGATTTTTCGCCAGGTGTATGACGTGTTTTAAATGCTCTTAAAAATCTATTATTTTTTAACGGGATATTATCTCCATGTTCAATTTCCTTTGTAATTAATTTAAATCTTAAATATCTATTCATTCCTTTAATAAAATTTAAATATTCTTCTATATTTTTGGACCCTTTAGGATAATATATTTCTAAATTTTTTTCACGACTTCCCATTGCATTATTACGAGTATTAATAAATCCCCATAACCCTGCAATATGATCTACATGTGAATGTGAAATAAATATCTTCTCAATACTATATATTTTATTACCCAATGCAGCACTTATTCCTTCTCCAACATCAAATAAAAGTCTATCTGGTTTATAATATATCCAGGTTGTATATAATGCTTTTGATCGAATTATAAATTCCAAAATATTCACCATCCATTATTCCAAAGGTTCAACTTTTAACTTAATCTCACCTTTAACTCCTTCAGGTAATTTTATTTTTAATGTATATAAACCAATTTCTTTAATACCAACTTTTTCTGCAAACCATCTTTTGTCAAAATCCACATTTGTAGATTCCTTTATTAATTTGGCTATGTCATTTGCTGTAATAGAACCAAACAATTTGCCATTCGCACCAGATTTAATTTTTATTTTATAAACCCTTTCCTGTAATTTTTTCAAAAGTTTTTCATTTTTTTCTTTTCTTTTTTGTTTTACTTCATTTTTTACTTCTTGAATTTTTTTTACATGTTTAATTTCTCCTTCTTTAGCTTCAATAGCTAACCCTCTTGGGATTAAATAATTTCTTCCATAGCCATCAGAAACTTTAACAATTTCACCTTTTTTACCAACTTTCGCAACATCTTTTAATAACATAACTTTCATATTTTCACCCTCCATGAAATACTTTTATATTATATACTAAGTATACCATAATTACTTTAAAAATTTAACGTATAAATTTTAAGACATCAATATATAAAAAAAGGAGGCAAAGCCTCCTTTGATTAATCGTTTATGAAAGGTAATAAAGCCATTTGTCTTGCTCTTTTAATAGCAGTTTTAACCATTCTTTGATGTTTTGAACAATTACCATTTAATCTTTTTGGAATAATTTTACCTTTTTCATTAATAAAATCTTTCAATAAATCTATATTTTTATAATCGATATATTCAACTTTCATTGAGCATAATTTACATTTTTTTACCCTTCTTGGTCTTCTATTAAATGCCATAAATATTCACCTCCTAAAAATTTGGCGGAGTATCATCTTCCGCATTATCATCTATTGGGAAAAATTGCGGAAAATCATCGTTAGAAAAATCGTCTAAATCATCTGATATTTCTTCAATATTCGGTTCAACTACTTCAATTTGAGAGTTGTTTTCGAAATTATCTGTTATATATGCATCTCTGCTAGCTTTTGATTCCATAAATTGAATACTTGATGCTGAAACTTCTGCTCTTTCTTTATAGTTATTGTTTTGATCTCTCCAGCTATTTATTCTCAAAGCACCCTCTACGAGAATCAAAACACCTTTTTTTAAATAATTTTCTGCAAATTCAGCTTTTTTGCCGAATACAACTATTCTTATAAAATCAGTTTTCTGACCATTGTAATCATTATTCCAGTTTGGCCTATCTACAGCCAATGTGAAATTGGCTACTTTATCTCCTGAAGTAGTCATTCTAACCTCAGGGTCACGTGTAAGCCTTCCTACTAAAATGACTCTATTAAATGAATAACTCATAATTTCATCCCTATCATTCTTCAGAATTTACAGGTTCTTCAACAACAACCTCTTGGCTTTCAGCTGCCTTTTTTTCTTTGTTTTTTTCAGCTTTTTCTAAATCTTCTCTTCTAAATACTTGCCATCTAAAAGTGTTTTGACTGTTAATTCTAAAAAGTCCATCTAATTCATTTACTTTATTAGGTTCGGCTTTAAAAATGCCCCAAGTGTAATCGCCTTCAGTATAACCTTGATGGGTTCTGTAAGCTAATTTTCTCATGCCCCATCTTTCCCAGTGTTGGATTTCTCCTCCAACCTTTTCTTCAATCCAACCTTTTACCTTTTCTACTTCAGTGTTTCTAGCTTCTTCAGATAATTCTGGAGAAACAATAAACATTACTTCATAAATCCTTTTCATTACCACACCTCCTCGGACAATTTGGCCCCTTTATAAGAGCGGAATTTTTGCCAATATATTATACCAAAAAAAATCTGTGTTTTGAAATATTTAACCTAATGTTATTCAAATTAATAACTTTTTGAAACTAAAATTGCAAGTTAGAAAAAATTATGCTATACTAATTATAGGAGGTATTAATGATGTATAATCTTGATACACAAGTATTCGTATCTTTTGATTTGGAAACTACAGGCTTAAAGCCAGATTTAGGAGATAGAATTATTGAGATTGCTGCAATTCCAATATTCAATGGAAAAATAAAAAGGAAATTTGAGTTTCATACATTAGTTAATCCGAAAATAAGGATTCCAGTTGAAGGTTCTCAGTTTCATAAGTTAAACAATAAAGATATAGAAAATGCACCTACAATGATTGAAATTTTTCCAAAGTTTAAAGAATACATTGCAAATACAATACTTGTTTCTCATAATGCGAAAATGGATATGTTATTTTTGGATGTTGCAGCCAAAGAAAGTGGGATATTACCTGTAGAAAATTATTATATAGACACATTAGAAATTGCAAAAGTTCTTTTAGAGAGAGGACCATACTCATTAGAACATCTTTCTAAAAAATTTAATATTTATGTTGGAAGATCCCATAGAGCTTATGAAGATGCTTTGATGACTGCTAAATTGTTTTTAATTTTTATAAAGAAATTTGGGTTAAAAAGTCTGGGTGATTTTATAAAAAAATGGAGGGGATAGTATGGTAAAAAACTTCGTTCTTGATACTAATGTATTAATTCATGATCCAAAGGCTATGTTTAATTTCCAGGATAACAATGTAATTATTCCATTTCCTGTACTTGAAGAAATAGATAATTTGAAAACTAGAGGTGAAAGAACCGGTGCAGCAGCTCGTGAAGTAAATAGAGTTTTAGATAATTTAAGGAAAAAAGGAAGTTTGAGAGAAGGAATAAAATTAGAAAATGGTGGTACTTTAAAAATAGCAACACTAGAAAAAAATGGTATTCATATTCCACAATATTTGGGGAAGAAAATGGATGATTGGATTTTATTATATGCAATAGAATTAAAAAAAGAAAGTAATATTCCTACATTTTTGGTTACAAAAGATTTGAATTTAAGAATAAAAGCAGAAGCAGTAGGGATTATAGCACAGGATTATTTAACTGATAGAGTAGAATATGAAAACTATTTTCCGGGGTTTGTAAATTTAAATGTGGATAAAAAATTAATAGAAAAAGATAGAATAAATTACAATTTATTAGATTTAGAGGAAGAACCATCACCGAATACTTATTTTGATTTAAATGATGGTAATTATTATAGGTATTCAAAAAAAGAAAAATCGTTAGTTAAATTGAACGTGTCATATTTTACAGAAGTTTTTGGTATAAATCCAAGAAATAGAGAACAAATATTTGCTTTTGATGCTCTACTAAATGATGAAATTCCTCTTGTTACGCTTGTGGGGAGTGCAGGTACAGGGAAAACATTATTAGCTTTAGCAGTTGGTTTGAATAAAGTTCTTGATGAAAAAAAATATAAAAAATTGTTGATATCAAAACCTGTAGTTCCTGTTGGAAAAGATATTGGATTTTTGCCTGGCTCTATTGCTGAAAAAATGAAACCATGGCTACAACCAATTTATGACAATCTTGAATTTTTATTTCAGGGAAAAGGTAAAAAACCAGATGAATATCTTGAAAAAAAAGATATATTGGAAATAGAAGTGTTATCCTATATTAGAGGGAGATCAATACCAGAACAATACATGATAATAGATGAGGCGCAAAACTTAACTCCTCATGAAATAAAAACTATAATAACAAGAGTAGGAGAAAATACTAAAATAGTATTAACAGGAGATCCTTTCCAAATAGATAATCCATATTTAGGTTTTTCATCAAATGGGTTAACTTATGTTTCTACGAAATTTAAAGATTCTGATTTAGCTGCACATATATACTTAATAAAAGGTGAAAGATCAGAATTGGCTACTAAAGCTGCAGAACTTTTGTAAAAAAGTTTTAAGAAATCTAATGTAAAATATATTTTGATAGATAAAAAGAATTTATGAGAGGGTGATTTGATGCAACAAGAAGTATTAGAATATGATGTATATGTAAAAGTAAGGAGAAAAGATATTCATCTTGTTACGTATTTATTGGAATCAGTTGATAATTTAATGAATGTAAGAAATGTTATTGAAAATAACCTAATGAAAATAATATGCCCTAAAGATACATTAGATGAATCGTTGAAATTAATAAATTCATTGAAAGAAATGACAGATTTGGAGGTAGTAAGGGTTGAGCCAAACAACGGCGAAGTCTAGGAAAAATTATTATAAGTATATTCCAATTCCATATGAACATCATTCTACGATTTTTGATATAGACTATGAAAAATTAAAAAAATTTGGATTTTCTACAATTTTATTTGATTATGATTTTACATTAGCTCCATGGAAACAACAAATAGATGAAAAAACAGTTAAATTATTTAATAAACTTATTAGCATGGGATTTAAAATAGCAGTTGTATCCAATGGACCTGAAGAAAGAATTAACAATGTAAAAGAAAAAACTTATGGAAAAGTAAAAATTTATTGGAGAATGAAAAAACCGTTTTCAAAAAAACTAAAAAAAGTATTAGAAGATATAAATTCAAAACCAGAAGAAACAGTATTAATAGGTGATCTTTTTTTTACAGATATTTTAGTAGGTAATAAAAATAGATTATATACGATTTTAGTTAATCCTTATACATATGAGATAGATTCTTTTTACAAAAAAACAGTTGCTATAATATCAAAGATTACTTACTTTATATTTTTTTATACATTGGGTTGGTTTTTTAGAGTTATGGATTTAGCTGTTCCAAATGAATTTGTAGATTCTGTTTTTGATATAGATTATAAAAAATTAAAAAATAAGAATTATCAATTATTAATATTTGATTTTGATAATACTTTAACAACATGGCGTTCTGAGAAATTACCTGAAGAAATAATAAAATTATTTGAAAAAATATCAAAAGATTTTAAAATTATGATTGCTTCAAATGGTAAAGAATACAGATTTGAAGGAATCAAAGAGCAATTGGTAAAATATAATATTAAAGTAATGGGGTATTCATTAAAACCTTTTACTTTTAGAATAAAAAAAAGAATTAAAGAATTTGGAATTGAATCAACACATGTTGCATTAATAGGGGATCAACTTTTTACTGATATAATTGCAGGAAATAAAAATGGATTCTATACTATAAAAGTGAAACCATTGTCAAATAAAGAAAGATTTTTTACAAAAATTTTAAGATTTTTCGAAAAAATTAGTATAAAAACAATGAGAGAAAAACCTAAATTTTAGGGGGAATTTTATATGTCGATAGATAGAGAGGTTTTTGGTAATAAAGTAAAAAGTGTTACTAAATATTTATGGTTTAATACAAAAAAGCCTATTGAAATTATACATATTACGGATGAAGTAAGAAATTTTGTAAGAGAATCCAAAGTTATTGATGGATATGTAATGGTTTCTGCAATGCATTTAACAGCAGCTGTGTATATTAATGATTATGAATCAGGTTTAATTGAGGATATAAAAGAATGGTTAGAAAAATTAGCTCCTCAAGATTATCCTTATAAACATCATAGAACTGGTGAAATAAACGGGCATGCACATTTAAAAAATTTGATTATGCATCATCAAATAATAGTGCCAATAACAGATGGAGAACTTGATTTAGGACCATGGCAAGAAATTTTTTATGCAGAATTTGATGGTCAAAGAAATAAACGAGTTATTCTAAAGGCTTTTGGTATAACAAATGAATAAATAGGTGATAAAAATGGAAAAAAACATTTCTTTTCCAAAAGGATTTATGTGGGGTAGTACATTTTCTTCTTATCAAATTGAAAAAATGAATAAAAAAACTAATTGGGATATATGGCAGGAAAAAGGCCATATAAAAGATGGTACTGGTTTAGATGTTTTAAATAATATTAATAAAAATTTATTTAATGAAATACTTAAACTTTCAAAAGAAATGGGATACAATTCTTTATCATTTTCGTTAGAATGGGCTAAGATAGTTCCAGAAATGGGATTTGTTAATTATAAAAAATTGGAAAGTTATAAAAATTTTATTCTTAATTTAAAAAAAGAAGGTATAGAACCAATATTAATTTTAAATTACTATACATTGCCAGTGTGGTTTGAAGAAAAAGGAAGTTTTGGTAAAGAAGAAAATTTTAAATTTTTTTTGGAATATGTTGAATTATTGTTGAAAAACATAGGCAATATTGTAGATTATTATATAACTTTTTTTGAGCCAGGTAAATTTATAAAAAAGACATTTGAAGACAAAAGTTTTCCTTCATATAGTAAATATAATGAAAAGAAAGAAACTTTTATAAACAATATTTATAATTTACATAAACAAATTTATGTAATGATAAAAAAAGAAAATAGATACTCAAAGATTTCACTAACCAAAAATATAGCATATGAAGAGATAGAGTATAGAAAAAATAACATATTAAAATATATGGATTTCTTTTCTATTAGTTATGATGGGGATGATAATTTTAGTGAAGGAAAACCTATTCAAAAAGATGATATAGGCAAAAACATAAATCCAGACGAAATACTAAAGAATCTATTAAAACTAAAAATACATGATAAGCCTATATTAATATTATCTACAGGTATTGCGGATGAAAATGATATATATAGATCGATATTTTTGATAAAAGTATTAACAAATATATATGAAGCCTTAAAGAAAAATATAAAAGTTTTTGGTTTCCATCATAAAACATTATTTGATCTTTTTGAATGGGAAAATGGTTTTTCCGCTAAATATGGTTTGTACGAGTATGATTATGAAAATATAAAAATTCATATTAGATCAAGCGGGAAAATATTTTCCAATATAATCAACAACAATGGGATTCCATCATATCTTGAAAAATATACACAATAATAAAAACGTCTATTAAAACACAGATGTTTTTATTACAAATTGTAAATAAACTTAATTTAAACACAAAATATTTTATAAATAGTATAAATAAAAGCATCTGTTAAACACAGATGCTTTTATTAGTTTTTATTCTTTTGTCGTTGGTTCGTTAAAAACTCTTGATGCCAATTCTCTATCTAACATAAATAAAGCATTTGGATTATCTTTTATTAATTCGAGCTTGCGTATAATTTCTTCATCATTAGCCTCTTCTTCAACTTGCTCATCAATATACCATTGCAAGAAATTAAATGTAGCTCTATCTCTTTCTTTCTCTGCGATATCAACTAAATCATTTATACATTTAGTAATATGTTTCTCATGTTCTAAAGTAGCTTTAAAAACTTCTAATGGTGAATTCCACTCCTTTTGAGGTTCAGCTATTGCGTGAAGTTTAACACTTCCTCCTCTTGATAATAAATAATCATACATTTTCATTGCATGAAATGTTTCTTCTTGATATTGTACTCTCATCCAATTTGAAAAGCCTTTTAAGCCAATTTCTTCAAAATAGGCAGCCATTGACAAATATAAATAAGCAGAGAACATTTCTTCATTAATTTGCTTATTTAATGCTTCTTCCATAGTTTTTGATATCATTAAAACACCCCCTTGTAATTTCTACGCTATTGTAATTATATCATTTTTATTAAAAAAAATCAAATTTACCAAAAAGTTAATAAAAGATTAAAATTACAAAATACATTGACATGAGAACAAATTTATGCTATAATAAGAAAAAAATTCCGGAGGAGAAATTATGAAAAAGAATTATTTATTAATTATTAATAATATTAACTCAAATATAATATTAAGACATCACTCAAGGTGTGGCCTCAGGCTGACACCTTGAGTTGTGATGCTGCTCAAGGAAAATCAGAGGCCACACCATAATTTGGTGTGGCCTTTTTTATTATTTAAAAGAAAATTATATAAGGAGGTAGAGATTATGAAAAAGTTATTGGTTGTATTGATTATGGTCGTTTCCATTATTACTATTTTTGGCGGTAAAATTGAAGAAATTCAAAAACGTGGAGTATTATTAGTTGGTCAAGATCCAGCATATGCACCATTTTATGGTGTAAATACTAAAGGTGAAAGAATAGGTTATGAAGTTGATTTGGCTAAAATGATGGCAGAAGTTTTAGGCGTTAAGTTGAAATTTGTTATTACAAATTGGGATGGTATAATTCCAGCATTATTAGCCGATAAATTTGATTTTGTATTAGCTGGTATGACAATAACTCCTGAAAGAGCTATAAAAGTTAACTTTTCAACTTCATACTATGAAACTGGACAAACTATATTTTATAATACACAAAAATATCCAAATGGTATCACTATAGATGAACTTAAAAAAATGGGTAAAAAAGCTAAAATAGCTGTTCAATTAGGAACAACTGGTGAATTTGCGGCAAGAAAGTTTTTCCCGGAAGCACAGATATTAACTTTTGAAACAGTTGATGCTGCAGCATATCAAATAATAACTAAAAAAGCGGATGTATTAGTATTTGATGAATTATATTATGGATCAATTTCAAAAAAATATGCATCAATAAAAACTATTGGTAAATTATTGAACAAAGAAAAATTAGGTATAGCTGTAAAAAAAGAAAATTTAGATTTATTATTATGGATAAACACATTTATAGAATGTAAAAAAACAGATGGAACATTAGATCAATTAAAACAAAAATGGATGGTAGACTACGATTGGGGTGAATAAGTTGAACAAAAATTACATACAAAAATTTATAGCTTATGCCGTATTAATAATTATTCTAGCTGTCTTCTATATTGAAATGTCAAAAACATATCCGTTTAATTGGCAAAAGGTTCCTTTTAAATATATGAATCTATACTTAGAGGGTTTTTATATGACTTTAAAAATATCAGTATTTTCAATATTTTTTGCAATGATTATAGGGATAATATTTGGGGTTATGAAAACATCTAAGTACGAAATTTTAAAAGAATTTGCAAATACATATACAACAATTTTTAGAAATATACCTTTATTAGTTATTATATTGATTGTTTATTATGGTATAGGTTCAATGATAGAAATAAGTGCAATGATTGGTGCGATAGTATCATTATCTTTATTTGAAGGTGCTTATGTGTCTGAAATTATTCGAGGTGGTATTGAAGCTGTACCAAAAGGTCAAGTTGAAGCAGCAAAAACAATAGGATTAAATACATTTTATCTATATATAGATATATTATTACCTCAAGCTTTTAGAACTACGTTACCTGCATTAACAGGACAATTTATTAGCTTGGTAAAAGATAGTTCTCTAGCATCTGTTATAGCATTACAGGAATTGACAATGGTAGGAAGACAAATCGCCACCTCTTCCTTTGCATCATTTGAGTCATATATTACAGTAGCAGTATTTTATTTTACAATAACTGCATTATTGCAATTATTAGGGAAATATTTTGAAAGGAGGTTTGCAATAGTATGATTGAAATAAAAAATTTAGAGAAAAGTTTTGGAAACCTTGAGGTTTTAAAGGGTGTAAATCTTAAAGTTGTAAAGGGAGAAGTATTAGTAATAATGGGCCCATCAGGTTCTGGAAAATCAACATTATTAAGATGTATAGCTGGTTTAGAAGAATATCAAAAAGGAATAATTGCTTTAGAAGAAAAAAATATTTATGATTATTCAAGAAAAACCTTGGTACAAAAAATAGGTTTTGTTTTTCAACAACATAATTTATTTCCTCATTTAAAAATAATAGATAATATATCATTGGGATTAATACGAACTAAAAAGATGAAAAAAGACGAAGCATATGAAATTGCTCTTAATGTTTTAGAGAAAGTTCATTTAAAAGATAAAGCTTATAATTTTCCTTCTCAATTATCAGGCGGCCAACAACAAAGGGCAGGTATAGCAAGAGCTTTAGCGATGGACCCAGAAATAATATTATTTGATGAACCAACCTCATCACTTGATCCTAGTTTAGTATATGAAGTAAAAGAAACAATGGTAGAACTATCTAATAGCGGAAAAACGATGTTAGTAGTTACACATGAAGTTGATTTTGCTAAAAAAGCTGGAGATAGAATTATATTTATGAAAGATGGGAAAATATTAGAAAATATGGATCCCGATACATTTTTCAAAACAGAATTAAAATACGAAATAGCTTAAAAATTAGAGTATAGGAGTGGTTAATATGGAAAAACTTTTCTTTGCCTATAATTATAAATCAAATCAAAACTTCAAACATCATCATTTCAGGTGTGGCCTCAGGCTGACACCTTGAGTTGTGATGCTGCTCAAGGAAAATCAGAGGCCACGCCATAATTTGGTGTGGCTTTTTTATTTATTTAAAAAAACTTTATTAGGAGGTAGATATTATGAAAAAATTAGCATTATTTATCTTGGTAGTTATTATTTCAATTAGCATATTTAGTGGAAAAATCGAAGAAATTCAAAAACGTGGTGTTTTGTTAGTTGGTCAGGATCCTGCTTATGCCCCATTCTATGGAATTGATATTAATGGTAAAAGAATTGGACACGATATTGCTTTTGCGAAAATTTTAGCAGATTTTTTAGGTGTAAAAGTCAAATTTGTTATAACTAATTGGGATGGGATAATTCCTGCTTTAATGGCAAATAAGTTTGATATTATTTTGGCTGCTATGACTATAACTCCTGAAAGAGCTATAAAAGTTAATTTTACAATACCTTATTATCAAACTGGACAGGCTTTAATGTTTAATTCACAAAAATATTCCAACTTAACAATAAAAGACATTAAAAATATGGGGTCTAAAGTTAAAATTGCTGTCCAACTGGGTTCAACTGGGGAAATTGTTGCAAGGAAAATGTTTCCAAAAGCTAAAATTCTAACTTTTGAAACTGTTGATGCTGCTGCTTATCAGGTAATTATAAAAAAAGCTGATGCTATGGTATTTGATGATTTATATTTTGGTACTTTAGTAAAAAAATATCCTTCCATGAAAATGATTAATGAATTATTAACAAAAGAAAACCTCGGTATAGCTGTGAACAAAAAAGATATAGATTTACTTTTATGGTTAAACACTGTTATAGAGACATTGAAAGTAGATGGAACATTAGAAGAATTAAAACAAGAATGGATATTAAATTATAATTGGGGAAATAATTAAAATATATTTAAAATTCAGTTACTAAAATATAATTGTAAAAATTCACTTGACTTTTAATAATATATATGTTAGAATTCATTAAAAGTTATCTATAATTTTTATAGATATAGGAGGTTATTGTAATGAAAATATTTATCCTTTCTTTATTTAATTTAATAAATACATTAAATAATCAACCCGAACCCAAGGTGTGGCCTTCACAACACCTTAAGTTCGGTGTATAGCTATATTTTACTTAAGGTAATCCTAAGGCCACACTTAAAAAGTGTGGCCTTTTTTATTTTCAAGGAGGTGAAATGATGGATATTGAATTTGAAGTTAAATATGGTTTGGATGGTGTAGCAGTAGCTATTAGTTCAATCTCCTGTGTTGATGGAGAAAAGGGTAAATTAGTTTATAGAGGTTTTGAAATTGAAGATTTGATACAAAATTCTAATTTTGAAGAAACTGCTTATTTAATATGGTTTGGTTCTTTGCCTAATGAAAATGAATTGGATTTTTTAATTTCAATGCTATCTAAAAAAAGAGAATTACCTAACCAAATAATAGAAATGATGAAATTATTTCCTAAAAATTCTCATCCTATGGAAGTTTTAAGAAGTGTTGTTTCAATGTTAGGTATGTATTCAAAAAAAGAAAATTCAACTTTTGAAAACGCTATTAACTTAACGGCAAAGATACCAACTATAATTGCGTACTGGTATAGAATAAGAAACGATTTACCTTTAATTAAACCTAAAGAATCTTTAAAACATTCAGAAAATTTCTTATATATGATGTTCGGTAAAATTCCAGAACATTTTAATTTATTTGATAAAGCTTTAATTCTACATGAAGAACAAGGAATGAATGCTTCAACCTTTGCATCTACAGTTACAGCATCAACATTATCAGATATTTATTCTATTATAACAACTGCTATTGGAACATTAAAAGGACCTTTACATGGTGGTGCGAATGAAAAAGTTTTAAAAATGTTCGATGAAATTGGTAGTATAGAAAATGTTGAGTTTTATATAAACAATCTAATTGAAAAAAAAGAAAAAATAATGGGATTTGGCCATAGAATATATAAAACATACGATCCTCGCGCAAAAATTTTAAAAAATTGGATAAAAGAAATCTTTATAAACAATAACATAAAGTATTTTGAAATAGCCTTAAAAGTAGAGGAAATAGTAGTAAACAAATTTAAAGATAAAAAGATTTATCCAAATGTAGATTTTTATTCTGGAATTCTTTATAACTACTTTGGTATTCCAAAAGAATTTTTTACTCCTATTTTTGCAATGGCCAGAATTGTGGGATGGACAGCACATGCTATGGAATATTGCAAAAATAATAGAATATTTAGACCAAAAGCTATATACAATGGCCCAAAAAATCTAAAATATAAAGAAGTGAAAGGAGTTGAATAAAGTGGGAAAAACAATAGCAGAAAAAATATTAAGTGAACATGCAAAAAAAGAAGTTAAAGCAGGAGAAATAATCATTTCAGATATTGATTTAGCATTTGTTCAAGATGGAACAGGACCACTAACAGTTGATCAATTTAATTATTTAAATTTTGATGATGTGAAAAGTAAATCTTTAGTTTTTATAGATCATGCTTCTCCAAGTCCTAGAAAAGAATTATCCAATACACAAAAAAAACTCAGACAATTTTGTAAAAAGTCTTCTGCAGGCCTTTATGATATAGGTGAAGGTATATCACATCAAATTGTTGCTGAAAAATATGCAAAACCAGGAGATGTTATTGTAGGAGCTGATTCACATTCATGTACAGCAGGAGCTTTAGGAGCTTTTGCAACTGGTATGGGATCAACAGATATTGCCCTTGCATATGGTTTAGGAAAAGTCTGGTTAAAAGTTCCTGAAACATTCAAAATAATTTTAAAAGGAAAATTGTCTAAAGGTGTTTATGCAAAAGATATTATCTTATATTTTATAGGGAAGATTGGTGCTGATGGTGCAACATATAAAGCTTTAGAATTTGATGGTGATGGAATTAAAAATCTTTCAATGGAATCCAGATTGACAATTTCAAATATGGCTGTGGAAGCTGGAGCAAAAGTGGGTATATTCCCAACAGATGAAATAACAAAAGAATATTTAAAATCACAAGGCAGAGAAAAAGATTATAAAGAAATAACCGCAGATCCGGATGCAAAATATGAAAAAACAATTGAAATAAATTTATCCGAAATAGAACCTCAGGTTTCATTTCCACATACAGTAGATAACACACGAAATATAAAAGATGCTGTAGGTGTAAAAATTGACCAAGTTTACATTGGGACATGTACAAATGGAAGAATTGAAGATTTGAGAATTGTCGCCAATATTTTAAAAAACAGAAAAAAATCAGATGATATAAGGTTAATTATTGCACCAGCTTCAAAAGATGTATATCTCCAAGCTTTAAAAGAGGGATTAATTAATACGTTTATTAAAGCAGGAGCCACCATCCTACCACCTGGATGCGGCCCTTGTGTTGGAGTACATGCTGGAGTACCTGCAGATGGTGAAAAAGTGTTGTCTACACAAAATAGAAACTTTCACGGAAGAGCTGGAAATCCAAACTCAGAAATATATTTATCTTCTCCTGCAGTTGCTGCAGCAAGTGCAATAACAGGTTATATAACAGATCCAAGGGAGGTATTAGAATGATATTACAAGGAAATGTATGGAAATTTGGAGATAATATTTCAACTGATCATATAGCACCTGGAAGATATTTTCATTTGCGTTCAAATCTTAAAGAGTTAGCTAAACACGTATTAGAAGATGCAAGAGAAGATTTTGCTAAAAAAGTTAATTCTGGTGACATTATAGTAGGTGGGAAAAACTTTGGGTTAGGCTCCTCAAGAGAACATGCTCCAAGAATAATAAAAGTTTCCGGTGTTTCATGTGTTATCGCAAAATCATTTGCAAGAATTTTTTATCGAAATTCTATTAATATTGGATTGCCTGTAATTGAATTAAAAGAAGTTGATGAAATTAATGAAGGCGATATATTAAAAGTTGATACAGAAAAAGGAATAATAAATAATCTAACTCAAAACAAAGAATATAAATTCATACCTTTTCCAAAATTCATAAATAAAATACTTGAAATTGGTGGCATAGATGAATATATAAAAAAATATGGAAATTATGGAGTGTGAGAACATGAATATTGGAATTATAGGAATAGGAAATATTGGTAGTATGTTGTTAGAAACTTTACAAAATAAAGAACATACTTTTCATATAATAAATAGAACTAGATCAAAATTAAAAAAATATGAAAAAATAGGAAATATAAAAATATGCAAATCAATAAAAGATGTATATAAAAATTCAAAGTATGTATTTGTATCTGTAAAACCTCAACATATTGATGAAGTATTTAAAGAAATATCAGAATTAGAAGAAGACGGGAATTATATTATTAGTACCGCAGCAGGAAAAGAAATAAATGAAATATCAGAAAAATCAAAAAAAAATAATGTAGTTAGAATAATGCCAACAGTAATTTCTAAAATAGGGAAAGGAGTCACAGCAATAGCTTTTCATGAAACTATTGTAAGAGATGAAAAAAAAGAAATCATAGAATTATTAAAACCCCTTGGGAAAGTATTGGAATTAGAAGAAGAAAAATTTGATGCGTTTACAATATTGAACAGCAGCGGACCAGCATTTGTAGCATTCATACTCGAAAGTTTTATAGAAGGGGCTATAAATATAGGGTTACATGCAGATACTGCTAAGGATATTGTTTTAAAAACATTTGAAGGATCAATACGTTTTTTAGAAAAAGAGGAAATAGATTTATCAGAGTTAAAATACCGAGTATCTTCTCCTGGTGGAGTAACCATTAAGGGTTTATATGAATTAGAACAAAAAGGAACTAAAGGTGCAATTATGAAGGCAGTATATGAATCATATTTAAAAAATAAAGAATTATGAGGTGGTAAAAATGAGTGAATTAATAATAAAAGCGAAAAATTTGAAAGAAAGTTCTAATATTTTAAAAACGTTAAATGCAAAACAAAAAAATAAAGCCATATTAGAAATAGCTAAATCAATAGAAAAAAATAAAGAATATATATTAACAGAAAATAAAAAAGATGTAGAAATAGCAGAAAAAAAAGGAATAAAAAAATCATTAATAGATAGATTAGCTTTAAATGAGAAAAGAATTAAAGGGATGATAGAAGCTTGCAAAACGGTTGTAAATTTAAAAGATCCAGTGGGTGAAATGTTCGATTCATTTTTAAGAGAAGATGGTTTGAGAATAAGTAAAGTAAGAGTTCCTTTAGGTGTAATAGGTATAATATATGAATCTAGACCTAATGTTACTTTAGAAGCTACAATATTAGCCTTAAAATCCGGAAATTCAGTATTATTAAGAGGAGGTTCAGATGCAATAAACTCTAATAAAGCTATTGTAAAAGCTATAAAAGATGGGTTGGGAAATTCTGAAATACCTATAAATTCTATCGAATTAATAGAAAACACAAATAGAGAATTAGTAAATGAAATGCTTAAATTAAATGAATATATTGATTTAATAATCCCTAGAGGAGGTAAAGGATTAATAGATTTTGTAGTAAAAAATTCTACCGTTCCTGTTTTAGAAACAGGTGTTGGAATATGTCATATATTTGTAGATGAATCAGCAAATATCGAAAAATCAATTGACATAATAGATAATGCAAAAACACAAAGACCAGGCACATGTAATACAGTTGAGACTGTATTAATTCATAAAAATATTGCAGAAAAAATATTACCAGCATTAAAAGAACAACTTGAAAGCAAATCTGTAGAAATTCGTGGTTGTGAAAAAACCATAAGTATCATAAAAGTAAAAAAAGCTACAGAAGAAGATTGGGCTACGGAGTATCTTGATTTAATTCTTTCAATAAAAATTGTTGAAGATTTAAATGAGGCCATTAATCATATAAAAAAATATTCAACAGGTCATTCTGAGTCCATATTAACAGAAAATTATTTAAATGCAATGAAGTTTGTTAATGAAATAGATTCTGCAGCAGTATATATTAATGCATCAACAAGATTTACAGATGGTGGAGAATTTGGAATGGGAGCAGAAATGGGTATAAGTACTCAAAAAATGCATGCTCGAGGACCAGTTGGTTTAAAAGAATTAACTACATATAAATATATAATTCAAGGCAATTATAATGTGAGGGACTAAAATGGAAAAAATAGTAATTAAAATAGGAAGTAATTTACTTGTTAAAGAGAAGGAAATAAATAAAAAATTCATAATAAAATTGAGTTCTATTGTGTCTAAATTAATGGATAATAACAAAAAAGTCGTTATTGTTTCTTCTGGTGCAAATGCTGCAGGATTAAAATATTTGAATTTGAATCCTATAAAAAGTTTAGCTCAAAAACAAGCATTGTGCGCAATTGGGCAGGTACAGTTAATGAAAATATATGAGCAAGCTTTTGACTTTTATAATAAAAAAATAGCCCAAATTTTATTAACAAAAGATGATTTCTCATATAGAGATCGATTTTTAAATTTAAAAAATACATTAATAGGGCTAAACCAATTTAATATAATTCCAATAATAAATGAAAATGACACAATATCTGTAGAAGAAATCAAATTTGGTGATAATGATATGTTATCTGCTTATTTTGCTATTGGTTGGGGTGCGGATGGATTAGTAATATTGACTTCAGTTGATGGGATTTATGATAAAAATGGAAATATTATAAAAAATTACAATGAGAAAGAAGAATTATTAAAAATAAAAAAAACGTCGTTTGGAACAGGTGGAATTAATTCCAAAATAGAAGCAGGAAAAATGGCATCAAATTCTGGAGTAAAAACATGTATATGTAATGGTAAGAATTTAGGAAATATAGAAAAATTTATATATGGTGAAAATCCTGGAACGATATTCTTGCCAAATAAAAAAATGAAAAATAAAAAAGCTTGGATTGCTTATTTGTCTCATAGTAAAGGGAAAATATATATAAATAAAGGTGCTAAAGAAGCAATTTTAAAGAGAAAAAGTTTATTATCAATAGGAATTGAAAAGGTAGAAGGGAAATTTTTAAAAGGTGATGCTGTAAATATATATTATGAAAATAAAATAATAGCAAAAGGTATTTCTAATTATTCATATTTGGAAAGTAAAAATATATTGGGTAAAAAAAGTGAAGAAATTCAAAAATTAGGTAATTATGATTATGAAGAATTTATTCATGCTGATAATCTTGTAATATTATGAAAATAGGCGGTGAAAAAATGGATGAAATAACAATTTTATATATCGAAGGTGATGGGATTGGTCCATACATTATGAAAGCTGCTATGAAAGTCTGGAACGCAGCTATTGATTATATATATTCTGGAAAGAAAAAAATTATTTGGAAGGAAACATATGCAGGTAAAAAAGCTCTTAAAAAGTTTGGAACTCTTTTACCAAAAGAAACGTTAGATTTATTAAAGGAATATAAAATAGGAATAAAAGGTCCACTTGAAACACCTATAGGTAGTGGTTATAGAAGTTTGAATGTAGCAATGAGGCAAAAGTTAGATTTATATGCTTGTATAAGACCTGTTAAATATATACCTGGAATTAAAGCTCCAGTAAAAAATCCAGAAAATGTTGATATTATTATTTTTCGTGAAAATACAGAAGATGTGTATGCTGGTATTGAATGGGAAGAGGACTCTAAAGAATCAAATGAATTAATAAAAATATTAAATGAAAAATTTGGAACAAATTTAAGTAAAGCTTCAATTGGTATAAAACCTATAAGCGAGTTTAAAACAAAGAGGCTTATGAGAAAAACAATAAAATATGCATTAGAAAATAATAGAAAAAAAATAACAATAGTTCATAAAGGGAATATAATGAAATACACCGAAGGTAATTTTAGAAAATGGTGTTATGAAGTAGTTGATGAATTCAAAGAACAATTAGAAAATAAAAATATTATGGTAAATGATATTATAGCTGATAACATGTTTCAGCAATTATTATTAAATCCATCAAATTTTGATATTTTAATAACTCCAAATTTGAACGGTGATTATTTGTCGGACGCGGCAGCGGCTCAAATTGGCGGAATAGGTATAGTTCCAGGCGCTAATATTGGAGATGAAATAGCTTTATTTGAACCAACACACGGGACAGCACCTGGAATAAAAAATCCTGAAATGGCTAATCCAACCTCACTTATTTTATCAGGAGTAATGATGCTAGAATACATTGGTTATACCGAAGCTGCTGAATTGATAAAAAAATCTATTGAAACTACTATAAAAAATGGTTATTCTACTCCTGATATTTCCTCAGATTCATCAAAATCTTTATCTGCAATTGAATTTGCAAATAAAATTATAGAGGAATTTTAAATATCCATTATAAAAATTAATCAAACTCTTCCTGAAAAGGAAGAGTTTTTTATTATTGAAAACTTCAATATTTTTTGTGTTATTTTGTATTGAAAAAAAAACAAAAAAATTATATAATAAACGAGATACGAAAAAATTTTTGGAGTGATTAAATTGCATTATTTATTAGCTGTTTTATCTGCGTTTTCTTCTTCTGTAACTTCAGTATTAGGAAAATATTCCTTTAATATAGGAGCAACAGTATCTCAAATCTTATTTTTGAGATTTCTTTTTTCTTTTATAATATCAGGTATGATTTTTATATTTGCTGGATATAAATTTCATTTAAAAAAATTTATATTATTTTCGATACTTGGTATTGTTAATTATGGAATAGCTGCTTATGCTTTTTTTATAGGATTACAATACTTAAATCCAGCATATGCTACAGTAATTTACTTTACAAACCCTATTTTTGTCTCAATATTGCAAACAAAAACTACAAAAAGGAAGATTAATATAGTAAATGCGTCTGCAGTTGCAATTTCATTCGTGGGAGTAATTATAGCCAATCTTGGTGAGAGGGCATTGATTGAAAATCCAAATATAATATTTGGAACATTAATAATATTGTTTAGTTCATTTGTAAATGCTTTATTTATAGTTTCTGTTAGCGAACAAATAAAAGAAGAAAACTCAAACCCTTTTGAAAATGCTTTTTATACATTTACTGGGGCATTTATATATTACTTACTTTTTGTAATCAGAAATAACGAAATATATACATTGAATAATAAATTTTTATTAGCAGGTTTTATACTTGCCGTTTTGGCAACATTTGTACCTTTAACCTTAAATTTTATAGCATTAAAAAGATTACAATCACATACATTATCTTTACTAATGCCTTTAGAACTAGTTTTTGCTTCTATATTATCTGCAATATTTTTTCATGAACCTTTTAATGCTCTGAAAATATTGGGATTTATTATGGTAGGTCTTGCGCCGATTATAGATATTTCAAATGTTGAATCTCAATCAATAACCTAAATAAAAATATATAAACGGGGGGAATAAAGATGTTGAAAGATATTATTTTTGATCAGGTAAAACCAGCATATGGCTGTACTGAACCAATAGCAGTGGCATTAGCAGTTGCAACAGCAAAAAAATATTTAAAGGGGAACTTAGAGAGCATAAAAATCATTCTTGATAAAAATACATATAAAAATGGGTTAGAAGTCAATATTCCCGGGACACCATTTATAGGACTTGAAATTGCTGCAGCTTTAGCATATACATGTGGTGAAGCTGCGTTGGGTTTAGAAGTATTAAAGCATGTAAATCAGGAATGTATAGATACATCTCATAAAATCTTAGGAAAAATAAATGTTGATGTTGATAAAAATTATATAGGATTAAAAGTGAATTGCATATTAGAAGGAGAAAATAAAGTTAATGTTATAATTGAAGGAACACATGATAATATAGTGCACATAGAGGAAAATGGTAACCCTATTATTGATAAACCATTTGAAAAAGGTGGAACATTATTGGAAAGTATAAAAAAATATAATATTGATAATTTTTTAGAATATATAGAGAATCCAGAAAAAGAGGTTATAGAATTAGTTGAAAAGGCTATAACGATAAATACAGAAATAGCAAAAAAAGGGTTAAAAACACCAGGAAATTTTGGTAATATTTTAAATTTTGAGCCTGTGAACATAGTTCAGGCAGCTGTTGATGCAAGAATGAGTGGTGAATTACTTCCTGTTATGACGGTTGCTGGGAGTGGAAATCAAGGTTTATCATGTACATTACCGCTAATAAAAATAGGCGAAAAATATGGTGAAAATAAAGTAAAAAAAGCTATTCTATTAAGTATGTTAATTACAATTTATATTAAATCTTATACAGGTGTATTAACGCCAATATGTGGTGCGGGCTCAATATCTTCTGCAGGAGCTTCTGCAGGAATTGTATATTTAAAAGGTGGTAGTGCTGGGCAAATAAAAAATGCAATAAATAATGTTCTATCTACACTTTTTGGTTTAACATGTGATGGGGCTAAAAAAGGCTGTGCATTAAAAGCAGGGACAGGAACATTTGTTGCATTGCAGAGTGCAGAATTAGCTTTAAATAACGCAAATATTCCATGTGGAAATGGTATTGCGGCTAAAGATGTTGAAGAAACAATAAAAAGAATTGGTAAATTAACATTATCTATAAAGAAATTTGATGAGGATGTTTTAGAATTTATTGGCAAATGTTAATAGAGGTGAAATTTTGAGTACTGGAATAAAAATGTGTCCCAAATGTGATGAAATAGTGGAAAATAATGAAAAAATATGTCCAAATTGTAATAGTTTCTTTTTAACAAAAAAATGTCCCAGATGTAATGAAATTATGAAAGATAACATAAAAAAATGTTGGAACTGTGGATGGGATTTTGGAAATAAAAAGAAAAGGAAAAAAAATAAAAAAATAGATTTTTATAAATTATATATTGAAGAGATTGAAAATACAGAATTTGGAAATTCACTTGTTCAAAATAAAAAAAATTATATTAAATTAACAAATGAACAAATTGAGATAATAAAAAAAGCAAAAAATAATAATCTAATAATAAATGCTTTTGCTGGATCTGGAAAATCAACAACACTTTTAAGTATAGCATATGCATTAAAGAATAAAAGCTTTTTATTTCTTGCCTTTAATAAATCAGTTAAAGTGGAAATAGAAGAAAAAATAAAAAAGGCAAAATTAAATAATGTAAAAGTTTTAACAACACATGGTTTAGCCTATAAATTTGCTAAAAGAGATTTAAACTTCAAAAAGTTGGGAAAAGAATTAAATACTTCTGAAATATCAAAAATATTAAATATAGATATATTTATTGCTGATTTGGTAAAAACAGCATTTAATGATTTTTGTAATGGGAATTTTACTAATGTTTCAGATGAAACGATAGAGGAAATATTGAATTCTAATCATAAGTTAAAAATTATCAGAGAACAAAAAGACTATATAAAAGATAAAATACTTAAAATTTGGGATTTATATATGGATAAAAAATTGGATATAACTCATAATGTTTATCTGAAATATTTTCAAATGAATATAAAAAAATATATTAATTATATTAAATTTGATTATGTTCTACTTGATGAGGCACAGGATACAAATGAAGTAGTACTGGATATTTTTAAAAATTTAAGAGGGAAAAAAATAATTGTAGGTGATCCTCATCAGCAAATTTATTCTTTTAGAGGTTCAATAAATGCATTATATAAAATTAGAAATGAAATAAATGCTGAAATTCTATATTTAACCAAAACATTTAGATTCTCAAATTACATAGCAGATAAAGCAAACTTTATTTTAAAAAATTTCAAATCAGAAGAAAAAGAAATAATATCTTTTAAAGAAGATAACGATAAAAATATAGAAAATATATGTTATATTACCAGAACAAATGCAACGCTTATAAAATTAATAGAGAAGTTTAAAGATTATGAAATAAAGTTGATCAGATCTCCAAAAGAAATTTTTCATCTTCCAATTAATATATATTATTTTATTAAATATCTTAAAGATGAGAAATACAAGGATTATGTAAATGAAAAATGGCTGTTGAATTTCAAATCTCTTGATAATTTAAAGGATTATGCAGAAGAGTTTGAAGATTATGAGTTAATTTCTGCCATAAATATTGTTGAAGATTATGAAGAAAAGCTATTCGATCTTTTGAAAAGTGCGGAAGAAAAATATTCAAGAAACAAAGGTAGAGTCTTTTTAACTACAGCTCATACGAGTAAAGGATTAGAATGGGATAAAGTCATAATTTGCCACGATTTTCAAAATATATTAGAATTACTAAAAAAAGAAAAATATAAAACAGTTAAAGAATTTCAAAAAAATTATAGCACACATTTAAAAAATTTAATTAATGGAATTATTGGACATTTTAAACATCAATATATAATTGATGAAATTAATCTTTTTTATGTTGCTATAACAAGAGCAAAAAAAGAATTAAAAATATATTCGAACAAAGAAATATTTAATATAGATATAAATAAAAGGCTTGAGGAGTAACCTCAAGCTAATTTTATTATAAACTTTGTACCTACCATCCATTGAGATTCAAAGCTAATTTTATAATTTGCTAATTCACATAAATATTTTACAATTGCTAAACCAAGGCCAGAACCATTGGCGTATTTTTTTGAATCTGTGCCTCTAAAGAAACGTTCAAAAATTCTGTTTTTTTCTTGTTCTCTTATCCCGATTCCGTTATCCTCTACAATGATTTCGCTATTAGTTATAGTTACATAAACCTTTGAATTTTTGTGAGAATACTTAACAGCATTTGATATTAGGTTTCTTAAAATAGTATATATTATAAAAGGATCACCCTGCATTAATTCAATTTCAGAATTAAATATTAATTCTATATTTTTTTCTTTAATTTTATTTTCAAGATCCGAAATAACATCCTGGAAAACTTTTTTTGGATCAAATAATTCTACTTTAATCATATAATTACCAAATTCAGCCATGGAAAGCATTGTTAATTGATCTAATATTCGTTCTATTCTTGATATGGCTTTTTTAGCTTTTTTTATAGGTTCTTTTAATTTATCTTTTTTATTTAAATCCTCTATCAAAAAGAGATTTCCTTTTGCAACAGATAAAGGAGTTCTCAATTCATGAGATAAAGCTGTAATAAAATCTGCCTTTACTTGCTTTATAAGTTCTTTTTCGGTTTTATCCTCTATAATTATTGTAGAATCATCTTTTAAAAATGAAATCTTACAGAATTTACTGGAACCTTGAAAAAAATATATAGTTGTTTCCAGAAAATAATCTTCTTTATTAATTATGTGAGATATAAGATTATCTATTTCATTGAAAGTAAAAACACTTATTATTTCAATCCCTTTTTTGAATCCGTACTCTCGAGCTATTTTATTAGCTCTTTTAATTATATAGCCATCTAATTCAATAATCATCACATCGAGAAAATCTAAAGTATTAAAAATCATGTTAATCACCGATTTCATCAGCAGATTTATTAAACTTGTATCCTAAATTTCTAATAGTCTTTATCCAATTTTTCCCAATTTTTGATCTTATCATACTAATATGAACATCCACTACTCTATCAGTAATAAAATCATCATCAAACCAAATCTTATTGATAATATCATTTCTGGTGAATATTTTATCAGAATTTTTTGCTAATAAATATAATATTTCAAATTCCTTAGCCGTTAAATCAACAATTTTTCCTTTATATTTTACTGTATAATTATTTGAAAATATTTCTAAACTTCCAAATTGGAGTTTTTCATCATCATTTTTTAATCTTTTTAAAAGAGCTCTAACCCTTGCTATAACTTCTCTTGGATTAAAAGGTTTTGTGATATAATCATCAGCACCATTTTCTATTCCATAAATTTTATCCCTATCAGTATTTTTAGCAGAAATAATTATAATTCCGGTATTTTTATTCTTTGACCTAATAAAAGGCAAAATATCTACAGATTCTCCATCTGGTAGCATAATATCTAATAAAATAATATCCACTTTATTATTTTTTAAAAATCTATTCATGGCGTTGATTGAATCAGATTCATAAACGTCAAATTTTTCTATTTCTAAATATGTTTTTAAAATATCTCTAATGTCTTTATCATCTTCAACAATTAAAATCGAAGGCATAGTTTTCCTCCTATAATAGATTTGTTATTTTTTCACCTTTTTCAATATATACTATTTCTTCACATAAATTAGTTACCTGGTCAGAGATTCTTTCAATATCTCTTGCAATTAAAGCGTAAGGAATAATAATGTTTTCATCATATTTCCCTTCTTTAAATTCTTTTAAAATATCTTTTCTAATTTCAATTTCTAAATTATCTATAATATTATCTTTTTTCCAAATCTCAATAGCTAATTCTATATTTCTTTCATTAAAGGCTTTAAAAACCTCTTTTAACATTTCTAAAGATAAACCAATCATTTTTAGCATATCATCATTTAGATATGGTATGAAGTTTATTTTTTTAAATCCAAAAACTTTTTGAGCTATATTGCAGGATAAATCTCCTATTCTTTCAAGATTATTAGAAAATTTAATCATAGTAATAATATATCTTAATTCTTTTGCTAATGGATTATATCTTGCGATAATTTGATAAACTTCATCTTCTATTTTTCTATTAATATCATCGATATTATCATCTAAATCTAAAACTCTTTTTGCTAATATCTCATCATTTTTCTCAAGTGATTCAATAGCCATATTAAATGAATCTAAAACAAGAGATAACATTTTGGATATATCCGCTTTTAATATTAATAATTCATTTTCAAAATGATGTACATTTTGCATATTTTAACCTCCATTATCCTATTCTACCATTTAAATAGTCTTCAGTTAATTGATTTTTTGGCGATTTAATTATATCAGAAGTTAAACCTGATTCTATTAATTCACCTTGATACATGAAATATAAATAATCTGAAATTCTTACAGCTTGTGGCAAATTATGAGTTACTATTATTATAGTGTAATTTTCAACCAACTCTTCAAGTAATCTCTCAATTCTTTGTGTTGCAATAGGATCCAAAGCAGAAGTAGGCTCATCTAACAATATTACTTCAGGGTCTACAGCAATAGCTCTTGCAATAACTAATCTTTGTTGTTGCCCGCCGGATAATTCATAAGCAGATTTATGTAATTCATCTTTAACTTCATCCCATAAAGCTGCTTGCTTCAATGATTTTTCTACTATTTCGTCTATCTTATTTTTATTTTTCATTCCATGAATCCTTAAACCGAATGCTACATTTTCATATATTGACATTGGAAATGGAACTGGTTTTTGAAAAACCATTCCCACCCTTTTTCTATATATAGTTAAATCTAAGTTTTTATCATATATATTTTTATTTTCAAAAATAATTTCTCCAGAGGTTTTATAAGTCGGAATTTCATCATTTATTCTATTAATACTTCTTAATAATGTAGATTTTCCACAGCCAGATGGACCAATAATAGCTGAAATTTTATTTCTTTTAAAATCTATATTTATATTTTTTAAAGCTTGTTTATCACCATACCATGCATTAAAATTCCTTACTTTGATTATATCATCATTTTTTAAAATTACATCATTTATCATTAACCTTCCTCCTTATTCTAAATGCTATTGAGTATATAACTAATATTAATAACATTAAAAATGATGCTGTACCTTTTGCCATCCATTGAGCATCTTCACCATAAGCCATAGCAACATTATAAATATGTGTAGGTAAAGTCATAATTGGATCTTTTATAGATTTAGGCATATGCGTTGAATAAAACACAGCGGCAGTTAATAACACAGGTGCTGTTTCTCCCATAACTCTACCAGCACCAATCAAAATAGCAGTTATTATTCTTGATCTTGCTGCAGGTAATAATACTTTATATATAACTTCAGTTTTTTTTGCCCCTAATGCATATGCTGATTCTCTCATTGTATTAGGAATAGAACTCATTGCTTCTCTTGTAGAAGAAGAAATAATTGGCAAAGCCATTATAGATAAAGTTAAAGAACCTGATATTAATGATGTTCTTAATCCCATCGTTATAGAAAATAATGCTAATCCAAATAATCCGTATACTATAGAAGGAACACCGGATAAAGATGTAATAGCTGTGTCTAATAATCTTCCAATTTTATTATTTCCATATTCGGATAAAAATATACCTGTTAATACACCAAATGGAATTGCAATTATTAATGTCATTAAAAGAAGATAAATTGTACCTATAATAGCTGGAAAAATTCCGCCTTCAGTCATCATATTTTTGGGAAATTGAGTAAAAAAATCTATCGAAAAATATCTTATTCCATCTAATATAACAAAAATAAATATAAAAACTATGCTAAAAAATGTTATATAACTTATTATTCTAAATATTAAAGAAATTATTTTATCTTTTCTCATTTGCTCCATCTCCTTGAGAGTCTTTTAGAAGTTAAGGTGAGTATAAATGATATTGTAAGTAGTACCAATCCAGAAACAAATAAAGCGGAATAATGAATACTTCCTATTTCTACTTCTCCCATTTCACTTGCTATAGCTGCAGTTAAAGGCCTAATAGGATCAAGAATAGAAAGTGGAAGCATATTAGCACCTCCTGCAGCCATTAATACAACCATTGTTTCACCAATAATTCTATTTATAGTTAATATAATTGCATTGAAAATTCCAGGTAATGCCGCTTTAGAAACTACTTTAAAACCAGCAGTAAATCTTGTTGTCCCTAATGCTAAAGCTCCTTCTTTAAGGCTTTTATCAATAGAACTCATGGCTTCTTCCATTAAAGAAGCTGTATAGGGTAATGAAAGAATAGTTAAACCAATTGATGCAAGTAGTATATTTTCTGGTGACCATGCGCCTATTTCAAGCATCCATGGAGAAACATATATTATTAAAAACATACCTATAATAACAGATGGGACACCAGATAGTAAATCTATTGCTCCTTTAATCATTCTTTTTTCAAAATTTTTTGCATAATCATACATGAAAAATGCTACAATATATCCTAAAGGTAAAACAATTAATGAAGAAAATATAGTTAAAAGTATAGAATTTATTAACATGGTTAATATACCAAATGAAGGTGGATCATATGTAGGATACCAATCAAATGACGTAAAAATTTCCATACCAGCTTCTTTTAAAGCTGGTATGGATTCCCTTATAACAAATCCAAAAATTAATATTAAAGCTATAATTCCAGTTAATGCAACACTTTTTATAATTAAAGAATTTATTTTATTTTTAAACTCTCTCAACTAAAACACTCCTTTTTAGAATCCATATGCTGCAATATATCCAGCCTTTTCTGCTAATTCTTGTCCTTTTTTGGATAATCCAAATGTTATATATTCTTTTATTATTCCTGTTTCTGGCCAACCATTGCTTACATCAATAAACATGTATAATGGTCTGGAAATAGGATAAGTTGCTTTTAAAACATTTAATTTTGTTGGTTCAACACCTTCAACTTTCAAAACTTTAACAGAATTATTTACATAACCTACACCAACATAGGCAATTGCATATGGGTTTCTTGCAACTTGATCAATTTCAAATTGAGTAGATTCTACCATTTTTACAGTTGGAGCCATTCTTGCTTCTTTTAATACTTTTTTTTCAAATGTTTCAAATGTTCCAGAAGCTGTATTTCTTGAATAGATAACTATTCTCTTTTTAGGTAGATTAGGGCTAACTTGATTCCAGGTGCGTAATTTTCCTGTATAAATTCCCTTTAATGTCTCTAATGATATGTCATTAATTCCAAGTTTTGGATTAACTATTATAGCAATTCCGTCATATGCTATAACAATTGGTGCAAAGTATTTTCCTTCTTCATTCATTTTTTTTATTTCTTTTTCTTTTAAAAATCTACTTGCATTTGCAATATCTGTTGTACCATTAAATAATGCTGCAATTCCAGTTGAAGATCCTGCACCTTCTAATGTTATTTCTAAATCAGGTTTTTCTTTTTTTAATTCCTCTATCCATAATTGAGCTATAGGGAAAATAGTATTTGAACCTTTAATAACTAATTTGGCAGAAAATGAAATAACCATAATACTCATTAAGACTATAACTAATAATACTTTCTTCATACTTTTACCTCCATTAATTAAATTTCTTTTTTAGTTTTACGATTTGATTATATATATCTTTGTTTTTTTGAATATATACAAATATTAAGAAATGTTAAGATTGCTTTGGCCAAAAAAATAAAGGGACCTTCGAATTTTCGAAGATCCCTTTATTTTTTAGATTAATCTCTTATTTCGGCTATATAATTTCCTAATAAAACTAAGATAACTCCTAAAATAGTATATAAATTTGGAATATTTTTTAAAATTATAGCATCTGAAATAACAGTAACTATAGGTATAAAAAAGATACCATTTGTTGTTGTTTTTGCACCAGCAAGTCTTATGGCTTTATTCCACCATATATATCCTAATGCAGTACAAAAGATACTGAGAAAAATAAAAGCAACTATGACTTTTGGTTGAAACCATAATTGGAATAGAGGGCATGTACCACTACCTTTTAATTCAAAAAAAACAAATGGTAAAAAGAATAACATTCCATAAAAATTTAAATCCTTGGTAATAATCAAATTATCATGATGATGTAGTTTTTCAATAAAAATTGTATAAAAAATCCATGAAAATGATGCACCGAACATTAACATATCGCCAATTGGATTTAATTTTAAAATAAATCTACCATTTAAAACAATGGCTGCTACTCCTGAAAAAGCTAATAAAGTTCCCAAATATCTCATTTTATGAGAAAAAGATTTTTTTAAAATGTCAGAAAAAAACAAATACATCACAGGTGTCGCAGAAATAATTAAAGAACCATTTGTGGGAGTCGTATATTGCAAAGCGGTATTTTCAAACAAAAAATACGCAGTAACACCAAAAAAACCAGAGAGCATTACATATAATAATTCTTTTTTTGTATATTTAATTTCCTTTCTAATAAAAATTAATAATACAGCAGTAGCTAAAAAGAATCTTAAAAAAGCCGCTGTTATAGGCGGAATATTTTGAACAATTATTTTTGTAGCAACAAATGAGATACCCCAAAAGATAACAGTTAATAGCATATATAAAATTCCAATAGTTTTTTTATTCAAACCACCCCACCACCCATGTGAAATTATATTAATAAATAAACATTGAATCACCAAATGAAAAAAATCTATATTTTTCTTGAACAGCAATTTTATAAGCATTCATAATAAAATCGTATCCTCCAAAAGCTGCAACTAACATTAATAGAGTTGATTTTGGTAAATGAAAATTAGTTATTAAAGCATCTATCATTTTAAATTCATATGGTGGATAAATGAAAATATCAGTTGTTCCCATATATGCATCCTGCTTAGGTAAATTAGCTATAGTCTCTAAGGTTCTGACTACTGTAGTTCCAACGCTGATAATTCTTCCATCATTATTTTTATATTCTCTTATTTTTTTAATTGTTTCTTCTGGAACTTCATAATATTCCTCATGCATTTCATGTTCTTCAATGTTATCTACTTTTACAGGTCTAAAAGTTCCTAAACCCACATGAAGAGTAACTTCAGCAAATTCAATTCCTTTATTTTTGATATTTTCAATTAATGCCTTTGTAAAATGAAGCCCTGCAGTTGGTGCGGCTACAGCACCTTGAACTTTGGCATAAGTAGTTTGATATCTTTCTTTTGGGCCATTATAATTTTTTATATAAGGTGGTAAAGGCATATTACCTATTTTTTCAATTTCTTCCCAAACATCAGAATTTGAAAAGAATTTTATTATTCTCGAACCATCGTTGTTGTGTTGAACTATCTTTGCAAATAAATTATCTGAAAATTTAATTTCTGCTCCCGTTTTTAATTTAGAACCAGGTTTTACCAAAGCTTTCCATGTGTTTTCTTCATGAGTTTTTTCTAATAATAAAACTTCTACTTTTGCACCTGTTGTTTTTTGACCATATAATCTGGCAGGAATTACTTTGGTATTATTTACAACCAATAAATCACCAGGATGTAAATAATCAATAATGTTTCTGAAAATCTTGTGTTCAATGCTTTTTTCTTTTCTATTTAAAACCATTAGTCTGGATGAATCTCTTGGTTCAACAGGCTTTTGAGCTATATATTCATCTGGTAAATAATAATCAAAATCTTTTACTTCGTATAATGGTTTTCTCATCTTTTCCTCCTATGCATTTGCTCTTATAGTTAATATATCACCATCTCTTACAATTTCTTCTTTTCCAGCTAATCTCCATAATCCAGCTTTTTTAACCTCTTCTTCTGAACCTAATCTAATTAAGTCATCATAATGCATAACTTCAGCTTTTACAAATCCTTTTTCTAAATCTGTATGAATTTTACCGGCAGCTTTTTTCATGGTAGTACCTTGATTAATCGTCCAGGCTCTCACTTCATCTTCACCAACAGTAAAGAAAGTTATTAATCCTAAATGATCATAAACAGTTTTAGACAATCTTGCGATACCAGGTCTCTCAATACCCAATTCTTTCATAAATTCTTCTTTTTCTTCAGGTTCAAGTTCAATCAAATCAGCTTCTGTTTTTCCACAAATTTCAATATATGCAAAGTTTTCTTCTTTACATGTATTAATCAATTCATCTTTTCCAGGATATTCGCCACTCATTAATTGATCTTCATCAACATTTACTACTGTGATTATTGGTTTTAGCGTAAACAATGCTAAAGAACTAATTAATTTTTTGTCATCTTCGCTTAACTCAATTTTTGAAGCAAATTTTCCATCTTCTAAAATAGGTTTTATTTCATTTAAAATCTTTACCTGTCTTTCCTCTTCTTTTGTTGGCTTTTTCTTTTTATTTTGTTCTATTAATCTTGTTAATCTATTTTCAACAACTTCCAAATCCCTTATAATAAGTTCAGTCTTTAAAGTGTCCAATTGATCTGTTGGCGTTTCAGCACCTTCTGGGAAAGGAACAGAATCATTTTTAAATGCTCTTATTACTAATATTATGGCATCAACAGTTTGAATCATTTGTAATATTCTATTTTTTTCTTTCCTATCTGCAGATGTGTTATAACTTGGAATATCAATAAAATTTAAGGTAGCATGAACTGTTTTCTTTGGATTATACATAGCAGTTAATTTTTCAAGCCTTTCATCCATAACATTTGCTACTCTTTCTTCAGCATCTTGCTTGTAACTGCCATCATATGGTTTATTTGTCAAAAGGGAAAAAATTGTAGTTTTTCCTGTTAAAGGTAATCCTAAAATACCTATTTTCATTTTAAAGCCTCCTCGAAAATTTTATATTTTTCACCTATAGCTTCAATTTCTATATCTCTTTTTGTCATATCTTCAATGTTATAATATAATTTTATTTCTAAATATTCGTCTGGAATATAATAATCTAATCTTTCTGGCCATTCTATTAAATATATACCTTCTGAATCCTCAAAAAGACCAACATATGGAATTTCTTCCGGATCAGAGAGTCTATATAAATCCACATGATATATTTTGTAATCATTATCATATACTTTAACTAATGCAAAAGTTGGTGATGTTACTGATAATGAATCATCTTTTAAAAGACTTCTAATAAAACCTTTTGTGAAAGTTGTTTTACCAGTACCCAAATCACCATATAATAATACTATCATTCCAGGGAAAGCATATTCAGATATATTTTTTGCTATTTCTAATAACTTATATTCGTTGATTTTATCCAGCCTCTTGATCTTAGAACGGCCTCCTTCCAAATATAATATTCTTTTTCTATTTTATCTGAATTGTTAGGCATTATCTTTATACCTGAAAAATGCAAATTTTTTATGTCATTAATAGAAATATTTTTTGAACCAATAGCAGCCATAAATGCTGCACCTAACGCTGTGATTTCCTGGAATTCAGGAACAAATATTTCTGCATTAATCAAATCACTTTGAATTTCCATTAATAATCTATTTTTTGTAGCTCCACCATCAACATTCATCTTTTTAATTTTTGTCCAAACAGCTTCTTGCATTGAATCAATGACTTCTCTAACACTAAACGCAACAGATTCTAAAGCGGCTCTAATAATATTTTCTTTTTTAGTAGCTCTAGTTAAACCAATAATTAATCCTCTAGCATCTGAATCCCAATATGGAGATCCTAAACCACTCAATGCTGGGACTATATATATTCCACCATTATCTGTATTTCTTGAATAATTTTCTAAATCTTCATATTCGTCTATCATTTTAATATCTTTTAACCATTTAAAGAAAGCGCCTACAGTAAATATACTTCCTTCTAAAGAATATATAGCTTCTTCATTTATTTTCCATCCAACAGAGGTTAATAATCCGGGATGTGGTTTTGGTGGAGTACTTCCTGAATTCATTAAAACAAATGCACCAGTACCATACGTACATTTAGCATCTCCTACTTCAAATGCTCTTTGTCCAAAAAGTGCAGATTGTTGATCTCCTATCATACCATATATTTTAGGTCCAAATTTTGTTTCTATACCATTTTCAATAGCAGTGTTTACAATTTCTGGTAATATCTCTTTTTTTATTCCAAAGGTTTTTAATATTTCGTCATCCCAATCTAATGTGTGAATATTCATTAATTGAGTTCTTGATGCATTTGATACATCTGATACATGTTTACCAGATAATTTAAATGCTAACCATGATTCTATTGTTCCAACTTTTAAATTTCCATTATCATACGCATTTTTTACTTCATCAACATTTTCAATCAACCATAATATTTTAGATCCAGAAAAATATGGATCTTTAACAAGACCAGTTTTTCTCCTAACCTCAGTCCAAAAACTTACAGGAAACCTATTTAATATATCTGCAGTTCTTCTACATTGCCAGACAATAGCATTATATAATGGCTTTCCTGTATTTTTATCCCAAGCTACAATAGTTTCTCTTTGGTTTGTAATACCAATTCCAATAATTTCATTCCAGGAAACATTATTTTTTTCTAATACTTCTATCATTGTTTCTTCAGTTTTTTGATATAATTCTTCAGCATCTTGTTCAACCCATCCTGGGTGTGGATAATACATATTAATTTCTTTCTGAACATAATCTACTAATTTAAAATTTTCATTAAATAATAACGTCCTTGTACTACTTGTGCCTTCATCAATAGCTAAATAATATGACATTATAATCCCCCCAATGCAAAATTTGAATTTTATTATAATTATATTATATCATATATATGTAATATAATTTGTGATTTTTTAACTTGACTTTTTTTATCCAATTTGATATAATGGAAGAAACAAGATAAAAATTGTCTGAATTTATATATACTATTTGTGATAAATTTCATAAGGAGGGAGAAAAATGTTTGATAGAGGAATTGGTGGTACACCTATAATAACACTCTCAAAAATTGTAAAACCTAATAAAATATTTGTAAAGCTTGAAAAAAATAATATAACAGGTAGTGTAAAAGATAGAGCAGCATATTTTATGCTTAGAAAAGCAGAAATAGAAGGAAAATTAGGTAAAGATAATAATATTATAGTAGAACCTACAAGTGGAAATACAGGTATAGCTTTGGCAGCAATTGGAAAGTACAGAGGTTATAGAGTTATATTAACTATGCCAGAAAGTATGAGTATAGAAAGAAGAAAGATATTAGAAAAGTATGGGGCAGAATTAATATTAACTCCAGCTGATAAAGGAATGAAAGGTTCCATAGAAAAGGCTTTAGAAATAGTAAATGAGAAAAATGCATATATGCCAAATCAATTTGAAAATCCAGCAAATGTTTTAGCACATGAATTAACAACAGGACCAGAAATATTAAAACAAATGGATTATAATTTAGATATTTTTGTAGCTGGTGTTGGAACCGGTGGAACAATAACTGGGACAGGAAAAGTATTAAAAAGATTTTTTAGAGATAAAATAAAAATAATAGCAGTTGAACCTGAAAATTCAGCAGTTATATCGGGGAAACAGCCTGGAAAACACAGAATTCAAGGGATAGGAGCAGGATTTATTCCGAAAAATTTAGATGTTTCTATTTTAGATGAGGTAATTACAATAAAAGATGAAGAAGCATTTGAAATGCAGGATATTTTAGCAAAAAAAGAAGGATTATTTGTTGGAATATCAGCTGCTGCAAATATATTAGCAGCAAAAAAATTAGCAGAAAAATATCCTGATAAAAAGATAGTTACTGTGGCACCAGATTTTGGAGATAAATATTTGAGTTTATTATAACAAAGCAGCTACAATTTGTAGCTGCTTTGTTTATAAAGTGTTAAATGTGGATTGCCCAGCCTTCAATACCTCTAAATGCTTCCATAATACCTTCAGATAGAGTAGGGTGTGCATGTATCATTTTTGCAATATCTTCAGGTAATAATTCTGCATTTTTTGCAAGTAAAACTTCATGGATTAATTCTGTAGCTTCAGCACCAATAATATGTGCTCCTAAAATTTCATTTGTTGTCTTATCAGTTAGTATTTTTACAAAACCTTCAGACTTTTCTATTGCTACTGATTTACCAACACCCCTATATGGGAATGAAAATTTATTATATTCAATTTTTAATTCTTTTAATTTTTCTTCTGTTAAACCAAAACTTGCTATTTGTGGTTCTGAATAAATAGCAGAAGGAATTTTATTTAAATCAATAAATTCTTCTGTTTCTAATCCAGCAATATGTTCTACAACAATTTCTCCTTCTTTTGAAGCTACATGAGCTAGTTGAGGGGTTTTTACAATATCTCCAATAGCATAAATATTTTCCACATTAGTCTTATAATAATTACCTACTTTAACATATTCATTTTCTAATTCTATTCCAACAGTTTCTAACCCTATGTTTTCTGTATTAGGACTTCTTCCTACAGCAACTAATACTTTTTCTACTTCAATAATATCTTTACCGTTTACTTCTAATTTAATTGAATTTTCTGTTTTTTCGATAATCTTTGATTTAGTAGATTTATATATTTTTATATTTCTTTTTTTATACACTTTCTCAAGAAATTCTGCTATTTCTAAATCTTCGGTAGGTAATATTCTGTCCATAATTTCTATAATATGAACTCCAACACCAAAAGCATTCATTATATAACTAAATTCTATACCTATTACTCCACTACCAATAATTGCTATTGATTTAGGCAATTTTTCTAACATTAAAGCACCATTAGAACTTAATATTTGTTTTTCATCTATATCAAATCCTGGAATGGATTTTGGTTTTGATCCAGTAGCTAATAAAATATTTTTTGCAGAATATATTTTATCATTAACTTTAATTTCATTTTTACTTATTAATTGTCCAAACCCTTGAATTAATTCTATTTTGTTTTTCTTTAATAAAAACTGAACACCTTTTGATAATGTGTCGGCAGCTTTTCTGGATTTTTCAAATACCTTTTTATAATCAAATTCACCCTTATCAATTTTTATACCCATATATTCTAATTCTTTTATTCTAGAAAAAGTTTCTGCTTGATGGATTAAAGCCTTTGAAGGGATACAGCCTATATTTAAACAAACACCTCCAACTTTTTCCTTTTCAATAATTGCTGTTTTTAATCCAAGTTGCGATGCTCTAATAGCAGCAACATATCCGCCTGGTCCTGAACCTAAAACTATTAAATCATAATTCATATCTATCACCTCAAAGTATTGCTAATATTGGATTTTCAAATGTATCTTTTAAGTCTTTCATAAATGCAGCAGCTAAAGCACCATCTATAACTCTATGATCAGATGATAATGTCATTTTCATTATAGGTTTAATAACGATTTCTCCATTTTCTACAACTGGAGTTTCTTTTATCATACCAATAGCTAAAATAGCTGATCCTGGAGGATTAATTATTGCAGTGAATTCATCAACTCCAAATGAACCCAAATTACTAATTGTAAATGTAGCATTTGTATATTCTTCTGGATCTAATTTGTTATTTTTAGCCTTATCAATTAATGTTTTTAATTCATCATCTATTTGTAAAATACCTTTTTTATCAGCATTCCTTACGATAGGAGTTATTAATCCATCTTCTTGCGCAACTGCTAATGCTATATCAACTCTACCAAATTCAATTATAGAATCATTGTTTAATGTAGCATTAATTCTTCTGTGCTTTTTCAATGTATTTGCAACAATTTTTATAATAAATGCATTTAATGATAAGTTATATTTTTTATTAAGCATTTTTCTATTTTCTAACACATTGCTCATATCAACACTAACAGTTAAATAGAAATGAGGTGCTGTGTATTTTGATTGAGATAATCTTTCACCAATAATTCTTCTTTTATCAGATAATGGAATAACAACATCTTCATCTCTTGTTTCAACTTGTATAGATGCATACTCTCTTTTGATTTCTTTCACAGTTCGAACAGGTTCTGCAGTATAATTTTCCACATCTCTTTTTACTATTCTACCACCTGGTCCAGTACCTTTAATTTTAGAAATATCAATTTTTTTCATTAATGCAATTTTTCTTGCTAATGGTGATATTTTTATTCTCTTTAAATCATTATTTTCTGGTATTTCTTTTGGGATAGTAGTATTTTTTGTTTCTACTTGTTTTTCTATTTGAGTTTTTTCTTCAACATTTTCAATTTCTTCCTTTTCTTCAGATAATAAATCGGAAATATCCTCACCAGGTTCACCGAAAATAGCAATTGGCTCTCCAACGGCAGCCTTACCACCTTCAGGAATTAATATTTTCAATATAGTTCCTTCATCTGTAGCTTCATAATCCATTGTAGTTTTATCTGTTTCAACTTCACAGAGCACATCTCCCTCTGAAAAGGATTCATTTTCTTTTATATTCCATTTAACGATAGTTCCTTTCTCCATCGTAGGAGATAAGGCTATCATATATAATTTTTCAGCCATATTATCGTCCTCCTAAATATACATAACTTTCTTAACAGCTTTTATAATCTTTTCAACAGATGGTTGTGCAGCTAATTCTAATTTGTGATTGTAAGGCATTGGCACATCTTCTGAAGTAACTAATTCAACAGGTGCATCTAAATAATCAAATGCCTTATGTGAAATTAACCATCCTATATGAGATGCAACACTAACAAATGGCCATGATTCATCTACAATTACACATCTGTTTGTTTTCTTTACAGAATTAAGTATTGTTTCTTCATCTAAAGGTCTAATACTTCTTATATCAATAACTTCAACGTTAATACCCTCTTTTTCTAATATTTCAGCACTTTCCATTGCATATTTTAATGGTTTTGAATAAGAAATAATAGTTACATCAGAACCATCTTTTTTCACATCAGCTTTTCCTATATCAATAACATATTCTTCTTCAAGCACTTCACCTTCCCAAGAATACATTAATTCACTTTCCAAGAATATAACTGGATTATCATCTCTAATAGCAGATTTTAATAATCCTTTAGCATCATAGGGTGTTCCAGGAGCAACTACTTTTAATCCAGGTACATGTGCAAAAAATGATTGTGTTGCTTGAGAATGTTGAGAACTTAGATATTCAGCAGGTCCATTTGGCCCTCTAAAAACGACTGGAACTTTAAATTGTCCTCCTGACATATATCTCATTTTTGCTGCGTTATTTACAATTTGATCAAATGCTTGTAGAGCAAAATTGAAGGTCATAAATTCTACTATAGGTCTTAAACCTGCCATGGCAGCACCTATTCCAACACCTGCAAAACCATTTTCGGTAATAGGTGTATCAATAACTCTTTTTTCACCATATTTATCATATAATCCTTGACTCACTTTATACGCACCATTATATTGTGCTACTTCTTCGCCCATTAATATAATATTTTTATCTCTTGCCATTTCTTCATCCATGGCTTGTCTTAAAGCTTCTCTCATAGTTATAATTGCCATTTATACCACTCCCTCTTAAACGTATAGATCTGTATATAATTCATTCAGATCAGGTTCAGGACTTTCTTCTGCATATTTTGCAGCATCCTTAGCAATTTTCTTACATCGTTTATCCATTTCTATATAATCATCTTCTGTAATAACATTATTTTCTATTAATAATTCTTTGAAACTAATAATTGGATCTTTTTGTTTGTATTTTTCTAATTCTTCTTTAGTCCTGTATTTTGCAGGATCACTCATTGAATGTCCTTTAAATCTATATGTTTTAGCCTCAAGTAAAAATGGAGTTCCACTTTTTGCTACTTCAATAGCTTCCTTTGTAGCATCATATACTTCTAAAACATCCATACCATTTACTTGTTTTCCTTTCATTGCATATGATTCAGCCATTATAGAAAAATCGTCAATTGCTGATACTCTTCTAAAATCTGTTCCCATGCCATAATGGTTATTCTCACATATATATACAACAGGTAAATTCCATATTTTTGCTAAATTTAAACTTTCATGGAATGAACCTTGATGAATAGCACCATCACCAAAATAACACAATACAACTCCATCTTCTTCATTGTATTTTATTTTTAATCCTATACCAGTTGCTACAGGAATTTGAGCACCAACTATACCATTTCCTCCAAAGAAATGTTTTTCATAATCAAAAAAGTGCATTGAACCACCTTTCCCTTTTGAACAGCCAGTGATTTTCCCATATAATTCAGCCATTAATGAATTTGGATCTAATCCAGCAGCTAAAGCGTGACCATGGTCTCTATATGCTGCAGCAACATAATCTTTTGTCATATCTAAATTTGAAATAGAACCTACTGCTACTGCTTCTTCACCAATATATAGATGTAAGAATCCACCTATTTTTTTTAACCCATATGCTTGAGCAGCTTTTTCTTCAAATCTTCTAATTAAAACCATTTTATACAGTAAATCTTTAAGTAATTTGGAATCATATTTATTAATATCTTTCATAATTATTCCTCCCTAAAATTAATTCTTTCTTTAATGCCTTTCATTGTGTCATAATATACAATTTCTTCTATAACTGTTTCCAATACTACAAATTCTGCATCATCTTCTAATTTCCATATTGCTACTAAATTAGAAGATAAATTTTCTAATACTTCTGATTTAAATAGAGCATCTTCAATAATATTCATTTTTCCATATATATTGATAACTTCTGTAAGGTCTCTATTTTGTATTAACCATTGAACCTTATCATTTGTTTTTAAGTCATTAACTTTTGGAAAATCTTCTAAAGTAACTGCATAAGTGCATTCTTTGTTATAAGGCATTAAGCATGGTGACATCCATCTTAATTCAGGATATCCCTCTTTATTTACCCATCCTAAAACACCTGTTTTGGTTTCAGATAATAGTTTTCCTAATTTCTCCATAACATCATTTTTATCCATAATAAGCGCCTCCTAAACGTTTAATAATAAGTTTTTAAAATCAAATTTTTCTTTTTTATTCATATTTTTTTCATTAATTGAAATAATATATCCATTCTCTATTTGATAAATATTATTTCCTAATTCAACAGTAAATTTTGGTGTTCTTCCATATATCCATTCCCAGGATTTATGTTTTTTAATTAATTCATTATCTCTAAAATAATGGGTTTCTATTAATTGGGTTTGTAATTTAAGTCTTTTTGAAAATACATTAATTATATTGTTCATAATCATATCATCGTCAATACAAAAATTAATTTCCTTTATGTTTATAATTTCAGATGGTTTTGAAATAGTAGCATGTGTATTAAATGCTGGATTTATTTTTAATGTTTCTTTTATTTTTTCTATATTAGAGTCAATAAGTAATGTCCCATGATGTAAGAAATTGTTTTTTTTAATACAAAACGCACTACCAGAAAACTTAAAATCCTTATGCATTAAATCATTCTTATAATTTCTATAACTATCAATTCCTAAATTATTTAAAGCTTCTAATACGAATTCAAATATTTCATCACTATTTAGATAATTTTTTGGTGCAATAACTGAGTAATTTAAATTACCTAAATCATGATATACTGCTCCTCCACCAGAAATTCTTCTGGCAATATTAAAGTTATAATCACTATCAAAATTAATTTCTCTCCATGGATTTTGGTGTTTTCCTATAACTACAGAATCTTTTGCTTTCCAAAATAATAAATAGATATCTTTAATATTTTGGTTTAAAATATATTCTTCTATAGCTAAATTATTATATATATTAGTATTTTTGCTTTTAATTAAATTTATATTCATAATAATTCCTTCTTTGTAATTATTTTAATTTTATTTCATTTAAATTCTACCATTTTTATCGGAATTAAAGATTTCTTATTTGTTACATATTAAAAATAAGATTGTTAATTAAAAAACTTATTTTTCTATTCTTTATCGTGATTAAGTAGATAATAAAAAAGCGGCTAATGAAAATCATTAGCCGAAAAATTTATAATTTTATTTTTATATTATTTTTTGATTTTATAGATAAGAAATACTTATAAATCTTATTATCTTTAAATATTATTGTATATTTCCATTTTTATCAGTTTTTATAATCCAATAATCGTAACTACCATGATTATTAGTAATATCACCATTATTTGATTTTGTATATCCAGTAATAATTAAACTACCATAGTTTGCTTCTTCGACAGATTGAGCACAATCATTATCAGATCCCCCAAAAGTTTTTTGCCAAAGTAGATTACCATTATTATCTATTTTTATAATCCAATAATCATAATTACCATGATTATCAGTAACATCACCATCGTTTGAATAACTTTCACCACTTATAATAAAGTTATTATCAATTGTTTTCTTTATATTGTAAGCATAATCATTTTTAGAACCACCAAAAGTTTTTTGCCAGAGTAAATTACCATTATTATCTATTTTTATAACCCAATAATCATAATCACCATGATTATCAGTAACATCACTGTCATTTGAATTTGTATATCCAACGATAATAAAACCACCATCACTAGTCTTTTCTATAGATTGAGCGTAATCATCATTTGAACCACCAAAAGTTTTTTGCCAGAGTAGATTTCCATAACTATCAATTTTTACTATCCAATAATCAAAATTTCCGTGATTAAAGAGAATATCATTATCGTTTGATTTTGTATATCCAACAATAATAAAACAATTATCGTTAGTTTTTTGCATTGAATAAGCTATATCCCAATCAGAACCACCAAAGTTTTTTTGCCAAAGCAAGTTACCTTCATTATTGGTCTTTATTATCCAGTAATCAAAATCACCATGATTATTAGAAAATTTTCCATTATTAGAAGCAGAAGTGCCTGCAATAATAAAATTATCATTGTTTGTTTCTAATATTGAAAAAGCAATATCTTCACCATTACCTCCGAAAGTTTTTTGCCAAAGCAAATTTCCTTCACTGTCAGTTTTTATTATCCAATAATCAAAATTTCCATGATTATTTGATATGTCTTTATCTGTTGATCTTGTATATCCAGCAATAATAAAATTATTATCGCTAGTTTCTTGTATTGAATAAGCTTCATCCATATCAGATCCTCCAAAAGTTTTTTGCCATTTTAAGTTCCCCTTCTCATCTAACTTTATTATCCAATAATCGTAATATCCATGATTACCAGAAACATCACCATCATTTGAATAAGTAGTACCAGCAACGATATAACCACCATCTGTTGTTTGTTGAATTGAGTGTGCCATATCACCATTTGAACCACCGAAAGTTTTTTGCCATCGAGGTATTTTGTTAGTAAAAGTATATATATTACTTTCTGTTTTGGCTCCTTTATCATCTTTAGCAACTACTTTCCAATAGTATGTTCTGTAATCATTTACTGTTATTGTTGTACTTGTTTCTGTTATATCTGATTTTACTTTTGTTGTTGGGTTAGTGTTTTTATCTAAATATATATCATATGTCAAAGTATCATTATCTGGATCAGACGCTGTCCATGATAATGTTATTTCTTTACCAATTACTGTGGAATTATTATCTGGTTTATTTAATGATATTGTTGGTGCTTTTGTTGTTGTAAATGATACTGTTTTTTCTGTTATTGCATTATATTCATCTATAACTACTATTTTTACTGTGTATGTTGTATTGGTATTTAAGTTAGATAATTGATATGATTTTGATGTGTAATTTTCTGTTTTTGATTCTCCGTTTAAATATACATTGTATTTAACTTCATCATTTTCATTATCTGTTGCGCTCCAGGTTATTGTTGGATTTAATTCTATATTAGTTGAATTATTTTTTGGATAAGTTATTTCTAATTCTGGTGCTGTGTTTTGTGGTTTAGTAGTAAATGACCATATATCTCCTTCTGTCTTGAAACCATTACTATCTATAGCAACTATTTTCCAATAATATGTTGTATTATATTTTAATATTCCGGGATTATATTTATTATCCACCTGTCCTTTATTAACCAATGGTGGATTACTATTTTCTCCAAAATATACCTTGTATATTAGTATATCTTTATCTGGATCTGTAGCATTCCAACTTAATGTTGTATTAACTGGAATATCTTTTGCTTTATCTGCTGGCACTGGATTATTAGGTATGGTTGGAGGATTATTCAAATTCATACATGAAATAAGAATGAGTATTAGTGTAATTATAGGAATAAAAACTTTTTTCATATTATACCCCCAAATTAAAATTTTATTGTTATATATAAATTCAAACCAGGATCAAAAATTAATTGACCTAAATTATATCCCAATTTTAAAGGTAATTCTATACTAAAATTATTTAATTCATAACCAGGATTAAATGTTAAATAATATATTGTATTTGCTATGTTGTATATATCATTGTGATAACCTAAACCAAATTTTGAATAAAATCTATTAAAGTTATATTTTGTATATCCTTCAATATTCCATCTTGATAATGGATAACCAATTACATTTAATTCTCCTGATATGCCTAAGGCTATATTATCTATAATATAATAACCCATATCTAAACCTAAATATGGTTCAAAAAAAGATAATGTACCTTTAAAAGATATATAAGCAGTGTTTTGAAAAGTGTTAGGTATATCTTTTTTTATTACGTTTATTATTTCGCCGTTTGAAATATTAAACTCTAACGAAGATAAATCTTTTCTTAATGATTTTTCTATATTACCTTTTAATACATTACTATATATAACTTTTCCAGATTTATCAATGATCTTATAATATACACCATTATCTAATGTTTTGCCAATAAAAAGATAGTCTAAATTAGCTAATTCGCTAAATTCTCCAGCTTTCTCATCATTTTCTACAATACCCAATAATTCTAATTTTTTTTCTTCAATAATTAATTCGAGATTTGTTCTATCAACGACGATAACATTATCTTTTTTAGAAAGATAAGATTCAGCTATTTTATTGTATATAGGTTTATTCTCAAAACCATATATTCCTATTTTCACGAAATCAGAGAACGATATAGCAGATAAAATCAAAATTATAAAAACTATAAATTTTCTCATAACAACCTCCAAATTAAAATAAATTTTAAAAAAATTAACCTTATACAAATATTATATCACTTAGAAAATATAAATCAAATAGTTTTGATTGAAAACTATTATTTTTTACATATCATTAATATATCTTAGATATATTAATATAAGTATTTCTTTGTTATGATTAACTTTTTTTCAATAAAGTAGTTTACTTTTTGAAAAAAATGTAGTATAATGGTAAAAAATTTGGAGGAATGAATATGGAAAAAATAACTAAAAATGGTAAAAATTTATTTAATTCAATAAATATCAATAGCTTAAATTGGTGGTGGACGCCCGGTGGGTGTCTACCGTTTTGTCATGCTCTGAGATAAGTTTAGAGTATTTTTATTATTGTAGACAATCACCGGATATCCATATGGATGTCCGGTTTTTTTTATTAAAATAACGAAAGGGGAGTGTTATTATGAGTAGAAGAGAAAGAATATATTTATCTGTTGAGGAGATGCCTAAATATTGGTATAATGTATTAGCTGATTTGCCTTTTCAATTAGATCCGCCTTTAAATCCTCAAACAAGAGAAGTTTTAAAACCTGAAGAATTAGGGGCTATATTTCCGCAACCGCTTGTAGAACAAGAAGTCACTACAGAAAGATTTATTAAAATTCCTAAAAAAGTATTTGATGAATATGCTGTATTTAGACCATCACCATTAATTAGAGCATCTAATTTAGAAGAATACTTAGAAACTCCAGCAAAAATATATTATAAATATGAAGGAGTTTCTCCTACAGGTAGTCATAAAACTAATACTTCTATTCCACAAGCATATTATAATATGATTTCTGGAACTAAAACTTTGGTAACAGAAACAGGAGCTGGACAGTGGGGAACTGCTTTATCATATGCAGGGTTAAAATTTGGATTGAATATTGAAGTTTATATGGTAAAAACGAGTTTTGAACAAAAGCCTATGAGAAAACTTATTATTAATTTTTTTGGTGGTAAAGTATCTCCGAGTCCAAGTTTAAACACAGAATTTGGAAAGAAAATGTTAGATATTGATAGAGAAAATCCGGGAAGTTTAGGTATTGCTATTAGTGAAGCTTTAGAAGAGGTTTTTAAGAAAGATAATGCAAAATATGCTTTAGGTAGCGTTTTAAATCATGTATTATTACATCAAACTATTATAGGTTTAGAAATAAAAAAACAATTTGAAAAAATAAATATAAAGCCGGATGTTATAATAGGATGTCATGGCGGAGGTTCAAATCTTGGTGGAACTATATTGCCATTTATTCCTGAAAAATTATCTGGAGAAAAAATTGAATTTTTAGCTTGTGAACCAAAATCTTGTCCTACTTTAACAGAAGGTGAGTATAGATATGATAATGGAGATACAGCGGGATTAACCCCTTTGATGATGATGTATACTTTAGGAAAAGAATTTATTCCACCTAAAATTCATGCTGGAGGCTTAAGATATCATGGTTCAGCACCTATTATTGCAAAGCTAAAACATGAAAATATGTTAAATGCTATAGCTTTGGATCAAGAAGAAACTTTTGAAGCAGCAAGGATTTTCTCTAAATTAGAGGGTATAATTCCTGCTCCAGAATCTTCTCATGCTATTGCAGGAGCTATAAGAGAAGCAATTAAAGCAAAAGAAAATAAGGAAGAGAAGGTTATAGTTTTTACTTTATCTGGGCATGGGCTTTTAGACTTGACTGCATATGCATAAAAAAACTAGCGGTTAATTCAACCGCTAGTTTTATATATATAGTTTTTTTAACTTGCTGTTTGGCTTTGTATTTTTTCAGCTTCTTCAAATTGTTTCCTTATTTCATCTATTCTTCTTTTCAAGATTAAATTTCCGCCAGTTAATTCTTTTTCTATTTTTTTAATAGATTGGCTAATTGTAGAATGATTTTTTCCTATAAATTCAGAAATATCTTTAACCTTCATTTTTCCATAATTTTTAAGCATAAATGATAATATTTGTCTTGCTTCTGATATTTCTTTTTTTCTGGTTGGGCTAAACAACTGTTCTCTTGTTAAATTATATTCTTTAATAACTGCTTCTAAGATAAGGTTTTTCTTTAATACTCTTAAAGTTTCTTTGGTTTGAGGAATGTTTTTCTTATGAGCTTTTAAAGAGCTATATAATTTTTTAACAGTTTCTATATTAACCTTTTCTCCAGTAACTTTACTATGAAAAAATAAATTTAATATTAGTCCTCTTAGTCTTCTTAAATTGTTATCTATATTTTCTACTAAATAAGAAACAACATCATCAGATAGATACAATGAAGACATTTCGGCCATTTTTTTAGCAATTTTTAATTTTGTTTTTTTATCTGGTTCATCAACGTTTACCACTAACCCCATCTCAAATCTGCTAATTAATCTTGGGTGAAATGTTGCTAGTTCTTCGGGAGTCCTATCAGAACATATTATTATTTGTTTTCCAAGATTAAATAAAGTGTTAAATGTGTGGAAAAGCTCTCCTTGAGCCATATCCTTTCCAATTAAAAATTGCACATCATCTATTAATAATATGTCTATCTTTTTTCTATAGCGTTCTCTAAAATCATCCATTTTTTCTTCACGTAATGATTTCATTAAATCATTCATAAACTCCTCTGCTGTTACATACATAACTTTTAAATCTGGAGAAGTTTCCATTAAATGATTTCCAATAGCATGTAAAAGATGAGTCTTTCCCAATGCAACATCACCATAAATAAACAAAGGATTATATTTGCCTGGGTTATTTGCTACCTCTAATGCAGAATAATATGCAACTCTATTTGCTTCTCCGATTACAAAGCTATTAAATGTATATTCAGGGTTAAAATCAGAAAGTTTTAAAGGTCTTTCCTTTATTAAAGGACCTGCTTTTTTCTTTGTGGATTGATCAGCAGGAATAAATGTAAATTCTGCAGTTACTTTTTTAGAAAGAATATCAGATAATGTATTGGAAACTAAAGAACCGTATTTTCTAGCTATAAAATCTTTAACAAAAAGATTTCCAATACCTATTATTACCTTTTTTTCCTGAATATCTAATATTTGGGCAGAGGTAAACCATTGTTCCCAGGTATTATGGTTAATTTTTGATTTAAGTAGTTCCAACAATTCTTCGTTTGTCAC